>JACCUL010000382.1 GCA_013811855.1 Acidimicrobiia bacterium | reverse complement strand
TCAGAGATTGACTGGTATGCTGGCATACTTGCAGCGCACCACCGTGAAACTTTCTGACGAGCTCGATGCCCGGCTTCGCCACGAGGCGGAGCGACGCGGCACCACGGTGTCCGAGCTGACCCGCGAGGCGATCGAGGCGCACCTCGGCGGGCCGCGAGCCCGACGCCGCCTACTCGCCGCAGGCGCGGGGGCCAGCGGCCGTCATGACATCTCCGAGCGGATCGAGGAGCTACTCGCCGACGAGGTGGGCGCATCGCGCTGATCGTCGACGCCGGCCCGCTGTATGCGTACATCGACCGCGACGACCAGCACCACCACGCCTGCCGCGAGCTGCTCGAGGTCCACCCCGGCCCGCTGATCGTGCCGGTGCTCGTCATCACGGAGGTCACCTACCTCATCTCGACGCGACTCGGCCCCGAGGCTGAGGTCCGCTTCCTCGGCGACCTCGCGGCAGGCAACCTGATCGCCGAGCATGTCGCCGCCGGCGATTGGCTCCGCATCGCCGAGCTCGTCGTCCGCTACCGGGATCTCCCACTCGGGACCGCCGACGCATCCGTCGTTGCCGCTGCGGAGCGGCTCGCCGTCGTCACGGTCGCCACGCTCGACCACCGCCACTTCGCAGTCGTGCAATCCACCAACGGGCCGTTCCAACTCCTCCCCTGACGACCCCCGACGCCTCCCGCCGGCAATGAACCCCCAGTGGACCTTCGCCGACGAACCGAACAGCCGAACGCCTCGCGGTGACGACGGCGAGCATCCGTCACTCCGTCGTCCCCGGATGTGGTGAGATGATGACGCGCACTTCGACGTGGCGCCGAGGCCAGGGAGATGGATGACGATGCCGACCGTGTTCATCAGCCACCGGCATGCGGACAAGGACATCGCCCAGACGGTCGCCGAGTTCATCGACCGTCACAGCGGCGGACGGGCGAAGGTCTTCTGCTCCTCGAGCAAGGACTTCGAGGGCGTCGTGGCGGGACAGACGATCGAGGGAACGCTGAAGCAGGCACTGGCCGCGTCCGACCTCGTCCTCCTGATCTTCACCGTCGCGACCGAGGACTGGTCGTACTGCATGTACGAGTGCGGCCTGGCGACCGACCCGACGGACCAGAAGGAGACGAGGGTGGTCGTCCTCCAGTGCGGGGCGATCCCGCCGAAGCCGTACGTCGACCATCTCAGCGTCGAGCTGCACGACCTCGAATCGATCACGCGCTTCGTGCGCACCTTCTTGACCGGGACCGAGTACTTCCCCAAGCGCGGCGAACCGCTCACCGGCTTCCAGGCGCAGGGCCCCCAGGTCACCGAGTTCGCCGCCGAGCTGCACCAGAACCTCGCCGCGAACCTGGCCCGCCTCGACGTCGAAGAGGCCAAGGAGCGCCCGGCGTCGACGTACCTGTGCATCGAGCTCGATCGCGACGCGCTGGACGAGCTGCAGTCCGAGCAGGGCCAGTCCGACGAGGATGCCGTGCGCATCGTGCGCGATCGCGCCCGAGTGGTCGGCAAGTCGTATGCCCATGCGCTGTTCGGATTCCTGTTCGATGCCACCACGACGCTCGGTCGAGTCGTCGACGAGTGGACGGCCGACCACCCCGGCGCCGGATCTCCGGCGCTGCCGGCGTGGTTCGGCTCACTCGTCAAGCAGGTGCGGGCCGTCGCCGCCGGCAAGATCCAGGAGAAGGTGGACTGGGCGCCCTACCGCGCGGAGCCGGGCGAGGCGATCATCCCGTTCGTCGCCGGATCGCGCACCGTCCCATCTACGGGCGGGCTGCAGCTCCACGTGTACTTCATGCCGATGTCCCCGCGGCCAGTGCCCGTCGTCGAGCGGATGATCCCGCTCGACGTGATGTTCCACCGGAACCTGGCCGAGACTCCCGGCGACACGATCAAGCTGCTCGATCTGCGGGCCGAGATGGAGGCCAACGCGCGCTCGCGGGTCCCGATGCTCGGCGAGGAGGGCCGGGCGAGGTTCATCGTGCACCGCAGCATGATCGACGCCTTCCTGGTCAGATCCCTCGCCACCGCGAACTCAGAGGCGATGACCACGGCGCGCGACCTGACCGTGCACGACCTACTGGTCGACCCGACCAACGAGACGGTCCGGACGTTCGCCGTCGTCGACCCGAGCGCGGACATGGATCAGGCCCTCGCCGTGATGCGCGACGTGCCCGGCTGCCAGGACGTCTTCGTGACGACCGACGGAACGGAGCAGAGCGCGGTCGTCGGGTGGCTCACCAACACCCTGTTCCTCTGACAGCCCCCACGGTGCCGGGACCCCGATTTGGGCCAACAGGCAGTCCGCTGGTGGAGCTGAGGGGAATTGAACCCCTGACCTCCTCCATGACATGCACGCCCGACATGCATCGACGACCACCGACCACAAGGTCGTCGCGACGACGAAGACGGAGGCCCGCAAGCGGCTCGACGCACTCGTGCGTGAAGCCGACGCCGGCAACGCACCGGCTGACGGCAACGCCACACTCAGCCTTGCAATCGACGTGTGGGAGCGCCGCGTGCTCGCTGCCAAGGACTTGGCACCCTCCACCCGCTCGGTCTACCGATGGTGCGCGGCGACCTGGCGCGCCGAACTGGGCACAGCCCGGCTGCGTACTTTGAGGGTCGAGGACGTCGAGCGTGTCCTCGATCGGCTCGCCAGTGGTCACCACGCTGGCCGCCCGGCCGCCCGAGAGACCCTCGTCAAGATGCGCTCCGTGCTCGGCCAGGTGCTCAACGCGGCACTCCGGCGTGGCATCGCAACACGAACGTGGCGACGGCCGCGGAGCTGACTCCAGGCGCCCGACGGTCGCAGCGCCGGAACATTCTCGACGCCGAGAGGGCGCGCGCCCTCTACTCGGTGCTTGACGACGGCCGCTTCGGCCCGATGTTCGCCCTTGCGTTGACCACAGGTCTGCGCCCGGGCGAGGCCGCGGGGTGTGCTGTGGGAGGACGTTGACCTCGACGCCGGACGCATCACCGTGAACCATGCGGTGCGCTTGGAGGGTCGCCGAGCGGTCACCACTGACGACTTGAAGACGGCGCGGTCGCGCCGCACGCTTGACGTGCCGGCGGACGTCGTGGCGATGCTGCGCCGGCTCCGCATTGCACAGGCTGCCCGTCGGTTGGCCGCTACGTCATGGACCGATGACCGACTTGTGTTCGCCTCCCGAAAGGGGACGCAGCTCGACCCGGCGAACGTGCGTCGCGAGCTCGCCCGCGTGTGCGAGGTCGCCGACGTGCCCGTGGTCCTGCCCAACGAACTCCGGCACTCCGTCGCCTCGATCATGTCCGAGCAAGGAGTACCACTGGAACAGATCGCCGATCAGCTCGGCCACACGAACACCCGCATGCTGGAGCAAACGTACCGGCACCGGCCCGCGCCGTCCGTGTCGGTCGGTGCGACCGTGATGCAAGCTGTGCTCGGCACTCTCACACGGTGATGCCCGAGAGTGGCCACGCGCGTGAATAGCGAGCCGCAGCTCGAGTTACATGAACGCCGCCGGACGTGACGGCCGCGACGCCTGCGGCCGTTCGCCGCAACTGTTCCGCACTGGCACGTCGGTAAGCGACACGTTCGGGATGGCTCCGGCAACCCTGGCACTGGCGAGGGCTCCCCGCTTCGGAGATCTGGAGGGTGCAGGTGTCATGAGGTCCCCGGTAGATGTTGGCTCGATTCGCTGGTGGCTCGCATCTCGCACCCAACGAAAGTCGGCACCACGCTGGCGCCGGGATTGTTGCGCGAAACGTGAGATCAGCTCCGCTCGTGCGAGTCGCGTCGACTCGGCGGGGAGCCGAGTCACGGAACCTTGTAGCTGGCGACTCGAAGGCGACCGTCGGCTTCCGGCATCGTGAGGTCGAAGATGAAGACGACGCTCTCGGTCTCCCCACCGGAGAGGAAGTCGACGACCTGCTCCCCGGCGGCGACGACTTCGCCGTCGAGCGTCATCTCACCAATGACCTGCACGGCTTCGGCGGTCTCGTCACCGCTGTTGCGGACCTCGCCAGTCATGTAGGTCTGGCTGCCGACGAGCCGGACATCGCCGACCACCTCGACGGTTACGCTCGGGGCCTCCTGTGGCTGGACCCAGAGGACCACGATGGCGCCGGCGAGCGCGAGGAGCACGGCGACGGCGGCGGCGAAGACCACCAGCTCCGGTGTCAGGCGCATGCGGGTGGGGCTCATATCGCAAGTCGTCCGGCGGCGCCGCCGATGGCGGCCGGAAGCCCGAGGAGCACCACGTGGTCGAGCACCATCGGCCAAGGGTCGCCGGGTTGCAGGTTGCGGAAGAACAGCAGCATCGCGGCCGACGCGAGCAGCGCGACGAGGTACGCCACGACCGTTTCCGTGATCGGGTGTTGGAAGATGCCGCGCTGCTCGCGCCGCTTCGCCTGGTCACCGAAGCCGGCTTGGTAGACGATGCCGTAGGAGATCACCAATGACGCCGCCACGACCGCCAGCAGCGCGGGAGGCGAGGAGGCGGCGGCGAGTCGCGGGATCTCCTCGGTCGGGGCGATGTTGAACGCGACGAACAGCGCGCCGACCAGCGTCGAACCGAGATCGGCGACGGTGCCGCGAACGGTGCCCCGGTCCGTGGCACGGGCGTTGTCGTCGTCGGTCTGGTCCGGGCTCTGGCTGATCAGGTGGCAGGCCACGGCGGCGCCGATGGCGAACGGCGTCGCCTCGTACACGATCTTGCCGAGGGCATCGGCCAACGGCGCGTCCAGCTTGATCTCCCGCGTCAGGATCAGCACCCCCGTGACGGCGACGACCCCGACGGCGACGGCGACGGTCGCCTCGCGCAGAACTTCGGGCAGCGAAATCTCCTTCGACCGTCGGAAGCCCGCGATGTGGACCAGCAACGTGACCGGCACGAATGTGACGATCAGCACGACCGCCATGGTGGCGGGCGTCGTGCTCGAACCGATGTCCCACACCTCGAGCGTGAACAGCAAGGGGATACCGAAGAGCATCCCGCCGGCGACGCTGCGAACCAGGTCGCTGCCCACCGTCGCCCAACCTGCCGCCGCACCGCCCGAGTCCGACCCGGCCGGGCTGCCGACCATGGGACTGATTACGCGCCCTGCCCGAGGTTGCGCGACAGTCCTCCGTCCATGGTGTAGGTCGAGCCGGTGACGTAGTCGGCGTCGCTGGAGGCCAGGAACACCGCGAGTCGGGCGATCTCGGCGGGGTCGGCGGCCCTGTGCCACGGAATGCTCTGGACCTGCTCGTCAAGCAGATCGGGGTCGTCGATGGCCGGCTGGTTGAACGGTGTGAGCACCATGCCGGGGGCGAGGCTGTTGACGTTGATCTTCAGCGGCGCCAGCTCGAGGGCGAGGGTGCGGGTGAGCATGCGGATGGCGCCCTTCGAGCAGTCATAGTCGGCGCCACCGGCGTTCGGGATGTCGGCGTGTACGGACGAGACGTTGATGATCTTGCCGCCGCCCCCTGCTTGCTTGCGCAGCTGGATGAAGCGGCGGCAGCAGAAGAACGGTCCGTACACGTTGGTACGGATGGCTCTGTCCCACACGTCGGTGGACAGGTCGGCCACCTCATCGCCGGAGGCGTCGACACCGGCGCTGTTCATCAGGATGTCGATGGAGCCGAACCGGTTGACGGCCTGATCGAACATCGCCCCGACGCGCTCCTCGTCGCTGATGTCGACCTGGACGACGATAGCGCTCTGACCGGCAGCCTCGACCTCCTGGGCGGTCGAGTTGGCACCTTCGGCGTCGTGGAGGTAGGTGACGACGACATCGGCCCCCTCCTTGGCGAACGCGATGGCCGTGGCCCGGCCGATCCCGGAGTCCGAGCCGGTGATGAGGGCGACCTTGCCGTCGAGTCGAGTGGTGGTCATGACCTCTCCTTGGTGCTGAAGGGTGACGGCGTGGGCGGCTGCGTTGCCTCGGTCAGCCGCCAGGCCGCGTTGATCAGTCCCACGTGCGAGAAAGCCTGCGGGAAGTTGCCGAGGAGCTCGCCGGAACCCACGTCGGCTTCCTCCGACATCAGCCCGAGGTCGTTGGCCACACCCAGCGCAGCACGGAAGTGCCGCTCGGCGCGCTCCACCTCGCCGGCCAGCGCAAGACACTCGACGAGCCAGAAGGTGCAGATCAGGAACCCGCTCGGGTCGTTCGGCCACCGCCGCACGAGGCCACCGTCGCCCAGCTCGCGGGCGATGGCTTCGATGGTCGCCCGCATACGCTCATCGGTTGCGGGCACGAAGCCGACGATCGGCAGGAGCAACACCGAGGCGTCGAGATCGTCGGAACCGAACGCTCCGGCGTACGCGCCGGCCTTGCTGCTCCACGCCTGGGCCAGGACGGCAGCGTGGATCTCGTTGCGGGCGATCGCCCATCGGTCGGCGTCGGCGCCCGCCCCGAGGCGCGCCGCGAGGATGATGGCCCGGTCGAGGGCCACCCAGCACATCGCCTTGGACGACGCGTACTGGCGCCGCTCATCGCGCGCCTCCCACATCCCGGCATCGGGCTCCATCCATCGCTCGGCCGCCCTGTTGGCCAGGACGATGAGAAGCTCCTTGACGGTCTCGTCGAGATCGCCCAGCTGGTCACGTAGGACGTGCGCAGCATCGAGCACCTCGCCGAGCACGTCGAGCTGGACCTGGGTCCAGGCGGCGTTCCCGACGCGCACCGGGCGGCTGTCGTGGTAGCCGGAGAGGTGCTCGAGCGTGTGCTCGGCGAGGTCGCGCTCACCCCCAACGCCGTACATGATCTGGACCAGTTCGGGCCCGATGCGGCCGGCCGCGTTGGTGAACCAGTCGAACAGGCGTGCCGGCTCGTCGGGGCAGGCGGCGATCCACAGCGAGCGGATCGTCAGGCTGAGGTCGCGCAGCCAGGCGTAGCGATAGTCGAAGTTGAGGTCGCCGCCCATCTGCTCGGGCAGCGACGTCGTGGCTGCGGCGATGATCGCCCCCGAAGGCTGATAGGTCAGGCCCTGCAGGACCAGCGAGCTGCGCCGAACCTGCTCTCGGAACAGCCCGTCGTATTCGCCGTGGAGGTCAGCCCACGACTGCCACGCCGCCTGCGTGTCCGACAGCGTCGGCTCGACGCTCCCGCCGGTGTCCTCGCCGAAGGAGGGCTCGTAGCGGAGATGGAACTCCATCGTCTCGCCCGCAGTCACGACGAAGCGAGCCCGAGCCGCCCCGTCCTCGCACTGCAGCGCGACCGGACTTCGCAACAACAGTCGCGCCGTCCCGCCGCGTGCCACGACGCCGGACGCATCGGCTCGGAAGTGCGGCTCGGTGCGGCCGTACTCCATGCGAGGTGCGAACTCGGTCTCCATCTCGACGGACCCGCGCCGGCCCTCGACCCGGCGAATGAGAGTGTGTGGCGATCGAAGTCCGAGGTCGTGGCCGCGAGCACCCGACTCGAGGGCAGCCGCATCGCTGACCGCCACCTCACCATGGGCGGTCCTGAAGATCGTTCGCAACACCAGGGTGTCACCGGCGTACATGCGCTCAACCTGAAACTCGTCGACCGGACGGATCACCCAATGGCCAGCGGCCGGGTCGAGCAGCCGACCGAACACCGACGGCGAGTCGAAGCGGGGCACGCACCACCAGTCGACCGAACCTCCGCGATCGATCAACGCGGCCGAGTGGCAATCCGAGACGAAGCCATAGTCCGAGATCGGTGGCTGGCTGGTTGAGGCCCAGTCCCAATCCCGTGCCGGCCGCGATTCGCTCGCACCCGCCACGCTAGGGGTCAGGTCCTGCCGCTGGCGCTGAGAAACTCCTCGACCTGCTGGGTGATCGCTTTGGCCTTCGGCCCCGGCGGCACTGGGTGGTCGGGGTCGCCGGATCCTCCCGTGGGCAGCTCGAACAGGAACCCTTCGCAGTGCGGAGCCGACTCGCCGAGGCAGTACGCCGACAGGGTCTCTGAGTAGAAGGCGCGAGCGTCGTCGACGGTTCTCGTCCCCGTGACGATCTCATGCATCAGGTTGAGCGTGAGGAAGTTGGCCGCCTCGGAGTCGCAGCGCGCCGCCGCCTCGCCCATCGTGCGGTCGATGAGGCAGCTCCCGTCGTAACGCCCGAGCTCCTCGAACTTGTCGGGGGGTACCTCGTAGTCGATGTACTGCGTCAGGAAATCGGCGTGGGGAGTCGGGAACTTATGTACGACCTGGTCGCTGGTGACCTGAATCCGCTTCCACGGTGTCCGGTCGAACCACAGCAGCTTGGTCGGCGTCGCCTCGTTGGGCTGTCCGTACTGCAGCACCATCTGCTGCACGCCCATCTTGGCCGCCTCGGGCCAGGTGCCGATGATCTCGTCGACCTCTTCGGGCGACACGGTGGTCTGGGCGCCCTTGTCGGTTTCGTGCTCGCCCCGGTCCATCATCGCCTTGGCGTCGGCGGTGGCGTTGGCCAGCACGGTCAGACGGTTGGTCACCTCGATGTCCGCCGGGCCTCGCTGCGGCTGGTCCATGGATGGCTTCTTTCTCGATCTGATGTACCGCCGAGTACAATAACAGGCTCCGTCAGGCGGCGAACGTGGCGATCCGCGCAAGAACGGCGTCGAGGGCACGTCGCATCGGCTGGGCGTCGCGCTTCATCGTCGATAGCAGGTAGCCGCCTTGGATCGTCGCCATCGCCTCCTCGGCCAGGCGACCCGGGTCGGCGTCACGGCGCAGTCCGCCCCGCTCCTGCAACGCCATCAAGCCGGTTGCCAGCCACCGCTCCCACTGCGAGAAGGCCTCTGCCGCGATCGCGCGCAGCCGGTCGTCACGGTCGACGACCTCGGCGACGAGGGAACCGAGCGGACAGCCGCCACGAAACTCGCGTTCCGCCTGTGCCTGCAGCATGCCGTCGAGCCAGCGCTCGATCCCGTCCCAGGTGGCGACATCGAAGCGCCGCTGATCGACGAGCACACGCTCCAGCTGGTGGCGCAGCACGGCCTCCACCAAGTCCGTCTTGGTCGAGAAGTAGTGGTACATCTAGCTCTTGCCGGTACCTGATTCTGTCAGGATCTGGTCGAGGCTGGTGGCGTCCACACCCTGCATGTGCATCAGCCGTGCCGCCACACCAACGATGTGTTTCTTCGTCGCCCGCCCGCGCGCCGTGCCCGGTTCAGGGCTCATCGACGCAACACCAACACCTACCCTAGAGACCACCTCGTCTCCGGCCGCCGTTCGCCTCGGGTGCCGGAACGTGACGGTTGATTCATTGGCAAGTTCATTGGCAAGACCCGAACCCAGCGGAGGCGTCGTGGGACGAGTCACATCGGATCCGGCGTACGCGGCCGAGCTGCTATCCACCGCCATCGATGAGCTTGTGCTCCGCACCGATCTCGCTGCCGGTCCTGCCGGCATGCCGGGCGAGAAGCTACGCCAGCTTCTCGCCGAGCGTCTCGCCCGGGTCGCCACGTGAGTGCGGATGCTTCTACCGGCCGTCGGTCGGCCGGGGAAGACTCTCTTCCTCAGCAGCGGCCGAGGACAAGCCTCCCCGTTGAGGCAGGTTGATCCGAGCGAAGGCCACCGACCGGAGAAGGAGACGCCGTGTCCGCAACCGTTCTGTACATGTCCATGTCCCTCGACTGTTTCATCGCCGGGTGAAACGGAGACCCTGGCCGTCTGCGATTGGGTGTGAGGAGGTGAGTCCAACGGCCCGTCAGCAGACTCCAATCGTCTGGCCGGCGTCAACGGCCAGGTAGTCGACGAGTTCATGGCCACCGGGGCGGTCGTCGCCGGCCGGGGGACGTTCGAGCCGGCGGGCGGCTGGGGCGGCGACCACCACGACGGCGTGCCGATCTCCATCCTCAGCCGCAGCGAGCCCGGCATCGATGTGGGGCAGTGGCCGCTCGTCACCTATGTGAACGATGTCCGCACGGCGATGACTGAGGCCACGCAGGCTGCGGGCGACAAAAAAGTGCTGGTCCACGGGGCGGCAACCGCGCAGCTCGCGCTCGCTGCCGGCCTCCTCGACGAGCTCGAGATCCATCTCATCCCGGTGCTCTTGGGCCAAGGGCGCCGCCTCTTCGAGCACCTCGATCCCGAGCACATCGAGCTCGAGCGCACCCGGGTCCTCGAGGGGGAAGTCGGCGTCACCCACGTGCACTACCGGGTCAAGCGCTGAACTCGACGCCACCCAGCTCGACGAAGTTGATCTGGTAACGGCGCGAGTGGC
Organism: Acidimicrobiia bacterium; assembly: GCA_013811855.1. Classification (GTDB taxonomy): domain Bacteria; phylum Actinomycetota; class Acidimicrobiia; order Acidimicrobiales; family Ilumatobacteraceae; genus JALZMG01. Next base: position 201 of record JACCUL010000382.1, on the reverse strand, counting down.
TCACGAGCCCCTCGGGGTGCGCCATCGCCGATCACCCCCAGCCGGGCATGATCGATGGCACTCAAGGGCACACGGCGAACACCCGGCGACGTTGTGCACGGTCTCTGCACGATCCTGACGACAGGCCGGCGGCCTTCTCAACGTTCAGACCGGGAGCCCCCGCGTCCAGCTTGCGCCTGCCTGGTACCGTCCGCTCGTCGC
>JACCUL010000366.1 GCA_013811855.1 Acidimicrobiia bacterium | reverse complement strand
GCCGGTGGGGCCGCCGAGCTCGTCCCACGCCCGGTAGACCGCGGCCGTCGATGACGCCAGGGGCGGCAGCACGAGCGTCACCTCCAGCGCCTCGAACGGCAGCGGCGCGACCGTGTCGCCGATCCCTCGAACCCGAGCCCTCCCACCGACCACGCAGAAGGGGACGTCGGCGCCGAGCGACGCCGCAACGGCGAGGTCGTCGACGCCCGCCCACCGCAGCACGGCGGCGGCGTCGGCGGACCCGCCGCCGAGCCCGCCGCCGGGAGGGATGCGCTTGACGACGTGGATGCCGGCCCGCCGTCCGACCGCCGCCAGAGCGCGGGCCACGAGGTTGCGGCCGTCCGTCGGTACGCCGTCGGCGCATGGGCCGGCAACGGTCAGGCCGTGACCGGCGGGGTGGATCGTCAGCTCGTCGGCCAGGTCGAGCGTGACCATCTCGGCGTCGAGCTCGTGCCTGCCGTCGGGCCGCACGCCGGTGATGCGCAGCGACCGGGTCAGCTTCGCCGGCGCAAGAACGGTGGTCACGTGCCGACCATCGTCACCACCGTGAGGCGGCACCAGTCGTCGAGGTCGAGCTCCTCCGGACGGGCCGTCCCCGGGATGCCGGCCGCGACGAGCTCCTCGAGGGTGACCAAGCCGGCCAGGGACCGGCGCAGCATCTTGCGGCGCTGGCCGAAGGCGGTGCGGACGAGCTGGAACAGTGGAGCCGACGGCACGTCAGGCGGCGGCCGCCGCACGATCTCGACGAGCGCCGACTCCACGTTCGGGCGGGGCACGAACACGGCCGCCGGAACCTCGCCGACGATCCGGGCCCGCGACCAGTAGGCCACCTTGACGCTGACCGCCCCGTACCCCGGCCGGCCCGGTCCGGCGGCGAGGCGCTGGCCGACCTCCCGCTGCACCATCACGAGCATCCGCTCGACCGCCGGCACGTCGTCGAGCACGTCGCAGACCAACGGCGTGGCGACGTTGTACGGCAGGTTGGCCACGAGGACCCAGCCCCCACCATCGCCGAGGACGGCCGACCAGTCCATCGCCATGGCGTCGGCCTCGACGACGGAGACGTTGTCGAGCGCTCCGACCACGTCGGCCAGCGCGGCCACGACGCCGCGGTCGACCTCGACCGCGGTGATCGCCGCGCCCGTCTCGGCGAGGGCCAGCGTCAGCGATCCCAACCCGGCGCCGATCTCGACGACCCTGTCCCCCGGCCCGACACCGGCCAGGTGGGCGATGCGCCGCACCGTGTTCGGATCGGCCACGAAGTTCTGGCCGAGGTCCCGGCGCGGGACCAGTCCCCGACTCGTCAACAGCTCGCGCACCCTCGGGCGCGAATGCGTCACGGGTCGATCACTGTCACAGCGCGCGAGCGACGAGCCGCCAGCCGAGGAGCGGCCACACGCGGCCTGCGTGGCCGGGGAACGCAATGAACGTCACTTGGGGGCGCGGATCTCGACGGCGACGGGGGCGTCGGTGAAGCTGGCCAGGTTCACGAAGCGGTCGGGGTCGAGGACGATCTCGTCGTCCGCGCCGTCGGGGTGCGGGATCGTCACGCACTCGACGGAGCGGCCGTTCTCGACGTTGACGACCAGCACCTCGGCCCCGTTGGCGGTGCCGGAGTACCAGCAGATGTCGGGGGATCCGACGGCGTGACGGAATGTGGCCGTCGCCGTGCTGAGGAGCTCCGACCCGGCCGTGCCGACGGCGAACGGGACCGCCCAGCGGCTGTCCGAGGGCGGGTTCTCACCGGACGCCAGCAGCGGGGGCAAGGCGCCCATCGGGTCGATCGTGGTGGCGGTCCCGGTCGCCGTGACGGCGTCCTCCGCCGGCAGGCCGACGGCGGCGACGTTGGGGTTGGCGGTGTCCTCGCGCTGGTTCCACAGCCAGAGGAAGGGGAGCGCGGCGAACGTCAACGCGCTGGCCAGGGCCAGTCGCCGTCGGTCCGCTCCTTCGAATCTCACGATGTCACTCGCTGGTGAGGGCCGAGGTCGGGCCGCGGCCGGTGGGCCGTCCAGGCTAGGAACGGGCCGCCGGGAACGCAAGGTGGCGCTGGCAGTCGTTTGCGGACGCAAGCGCCGGCTTCAGCAGCGGCGGTCAGCCCGGCAGGCCGAACGC
>JACCUL010000359.1 GCA_013811855.1 Acidimicrobiia bacterium | reverse complement strand
ACGTACAGCGAGCCGGTGGCCAGGACGGCGTCGTCGCCGCCGGCCAGCGCCAGCGCGCGGTGGCAGGCCTCGTCGACGGTGTCGGCGGCCAGCACCTCGTCGCAGCCCAGGGCCAGCGCGGCGGTGGCGATCTCGTTGTACGGCACCCCGCGGGGCGACGGCGCCGTGCAGGCGATGACGACGTCGAACTCGTCGGCCCGCAACGCTTCGAGCATCGCCGCCGGATCGCGCAGCGTGCCGATGACGAGAAGGCGGCGGCCCTCGGGGGCGAAGTCGTCGAAGAACACGTGGGCGCACGTGTCGGCGCCGCGTGGGTTGTGGGCGCCGTCCACGATCGTCAGCGGCTGGCGGCCGAGCACCTCGAAGCGCCCCAGCAGGACGACGTCGCCGAAACCCTCCTCGATGACGTCGGCGGAGAGCGGGGCGGCGAAGAACGCCTCGACGGCGGTCAGGGCCAGCGACGCGTTGTCGCCCTGGTGGGCGCCGTGCAGCGGCACGAACACGTCGGGATAGATCGTCGTCGGGGTGCGGATGTCGACGAGCCGGCCGCCAACGGCGAGGCGGTTGCCGGCCGTCTCGAAGTCGATGCCCCGCCGCAGCCGGGTCGCCGCCGGCGGTTCGGCCAGGACGGCCACGAGATCGGGGTCGAGCTCGCCGAGCACGGCCGCCGAACGGGGCTTGATGATCCCCGACTTCTCGCGGGCGATGTCGGCCAACGTCGGACCGGCGAACTCGTTGTGGTCCATGGCGATGTTGGTCACCACGGCCACCTGGGCGTCGACGACGTTGGTCGCGTCCCACCGTCCGAGCAGGCCGACCTCGATGACGGCGACGTCGACGGCGACGTCGGCGAAGTAGCGGAAGGCGGCGGCCGTGCAGGCCTCGAAGTAGCTCGGCCGCACGCCGGTCAGCCCCTCCAGGTCGGCGATGGCGGCGACCTGCTCGGCGAACTCGTCGTCGCCGATCGGCACGCCGTCGCGGCTGATCCGCTCGTTGACGCGGTCGAGGTGCGGGCTGGTGTACGTGCCGACCGACAGCCCCTGGGCCATCAGCAGCCGGGTGACCATCTGCGCCGTCGACCCCTTGCCGTTGGTCCCCGTGACGTGGATGACCGGCGCGGCGTGCTGCGGCTCACCCATCGCCGACACAAGACGGGTGATCGGCTCCAGCGAAGGCGACATGATGCGCCCGGTGCTGTCGTAGCTGGCGTGCTCGTCGAGGTAGGCGACGGCGTCGCGGTAGTCCACGCGGGGCTAGCTGGCGGCGCGGCGCGGCCGGCTGGCGCGGCCGGTCTCGCGGGGCACGAGCGTGGGGTTGACCTTGGCGAGCACGGAGTCGGCGTCGAGCACGACCTTGCCGACGTCGGTGCGGCCGGGCAGGTCGTACATCGTGTTGAGGAGAATCTCCTCCATGATCGCCCGCAGGCCGCGGGCACCGGTCCCGCGCAGCAGCGCCTGGTCGGCGATGGCCTGCAGGCCGTCCTCGCTGAACTCCAGCTCGACGTCTTCGAACTCGAACACCTTCTGGTACTGGCGGACCAAGGCGTTCTTCGGCTCGGTGAGGATGCGCACCAGCGCGTCGCCGTCCAGGCTGCTCACGGCGCCCATCGTCGGGAGCCGACCGATGAACTCGGGGATCATCCCGTACTTGACGAGGTCCTCGGGCAGGACCCGGGCGAACAGCTCACCGGGATCGCGCTGCGACTTCGACTTGACCGTGCCGTGGAAGCCGACGCCCTTGTGGCCGATGCGGCTCTCGATGATCTGCTCCAGGCCGGCAAACGCGCCACCCAGGATGAACAGCACGTTGGTGGTGTCGATCTGGATGAACTCCTGGTGCGGATGCTTGCGCCCACCCTGCGGCGGGACCGACGCCTGGGTGCCCTCCAGGATCTTCAGCAAGGCCTGCTGCACGCCCTCGCCCGACACGTCACGGGTAATCGACGGGTTCTCGCTCTTGCGGGCGATCTTGTCGATCTCGTCGATGTAGATGATTCCCGTCTCGGCCCGCTTGACGTCGAAGTCGGCGGCCTGGATCAGCTTGAGGAGGATGTTCTCGACGTCCTCGCCGACGTAGCCGGCCTCGGTCAGCGCGGTCGCGTCGGCCACGGCGAAGGGGACGTTGAGCAGGCGGGCCAGCGTCTGGGCCAGGTGGGTCTTGCCGCACCCGGTCGGGCCGAGCAAGAGGATGTTCGACTTGGCGAGCTCGACCTCGTCGCGGCGGCCGACACCCATCGACTGCTGGTACTGGATGCGCCGGTAATGGTTGTAGACGGCGACGGAGAGGATCTTCTTGGCGTTCTCCTGGCCGACCACGTAGTCGTCGAGGAAGGCCCGGATCTCACGCGGGTTCGGCAGGTGGTCGAAGCTCAGCTCGGCGGTCTCGGTGAGCTCTTCCTCGATGATCTCGTTGCAGAGGTCGATGCACTCGTCACAGATGTAGACGCCGGGACCGGCGATGAGCTTGCGCACCTGCTTCTGTGACTTGCCACAGAACGAGCACTTGAGCAGCTCGCCGGTCTCGCCGAATTTCGCCACGGGTGGTTCCCCTCAGATCTCGATCAGCGGATGGGTCCCGTGCGATCGGTGATCTCACGGGACTCGATCACGTCGTCGATGATGCCATACGCGAGGGCCTCCCCGGCTTCCATGACGAAGTCACGGTCGGTGTCGGCGTGGACGCGCTCGATGGGTTGGCCCGTGTGCAAGGCCAACAGCTCGTCGAGCAGGTCGCGCATGCGGAGGATCTCGCGGGCCGCGATCTCGAGGTCGGTGACCTGCCCGTAGCCGATCTCACCGTGCGGTTGGTGCAGCAGGACCCGGGAGTGTGGGAGCGCCAGGCGCTTGCCCTTCGTGCCGGCCGCCAACAGCACGGCCGCCGCCGACGCCGCCTGGCCGAGGCAGATGGTGGCGATGTCGTTGCGGATGAACTGCATCGTGTCGTAGATGGCGAACAGCGACGTGATGTCCCCGCCCGGACTGTTGATGTAGATGTTGATGTCCTTGTCCGGGTTCTCGGACTCGAGGTGGATCAACTGCGCGCAGATGAGGCTGGCGATCTGGTCGTCGATCGGCGTCTGCAGGAAGATGATGTTCTCCTTGAGCAGACGGCTGTAGAGGTCGTAGGCCCGCTCGCCCCTGCTGGTCTGCTCGACCACGTTGGGCACGAGGTAGCCGCTCAGGCGCGTGCTCAGCGGGTCGCGAGCCGTGATCACGAGGGCGCCATCTCGCGAGTGCGGGCGACCGAGCGCCGGCGAGGGTGCGGGCCCAAGCGGCCTGCGTGGCCGGGGAACGCGGTGGATCTCATCGGGTGGCCTCCTCGGGCTCGTTCGCGGGGGTGCTGTCGTCGTTGTCGTGGTCGTCGGTGTGGTCGTCGTCGGTGTGGTCGTCGTCGGTGTGGCCGAGCACGCGATCGCGGTCGAGCGGGTGGCCGTCGGGATCGACGAGCTCGACGTGGTGCAGGAGCCAGTCGAGCGCCTTGGCCCGGCGGATCTGGGCGACGAGCTCGGGGACGAAGTCGGCCTTCTCGTAGGCCTTGCGGACCTGGTTGGCCTTCTGGCCGGCCTGCACCGCCATGCGCTCGTACTGCGTGGCGAGGTCGCCGTCGTCGGCCTCGAGGGCCTCGGCGGCGGCGACGGCGCGCAGGGCGAGGTCGACCTTGACGGCCTGCTCGGCCGGGCCGCGCATGCTCTCCACGAACGCCGGGCCGTCCTGGCCGGTGGCCGACAGGAACTCGTTGACGTCGACCCCCTGGGCCTGCAGCTGGCGAACGGTGCCCTCCAGGCGGCGCTGCATCTCGGAGTGCACGAGCGGGGCCGGGGCCTCGATGTCGGTCAGTTGGGCCAGCGCGTCGGTCACCCGGCCGACGAGCTGCTGGCGAGCCTGGTCGAGCTTGATCTCCTCGAGCCGCTCACGGATCGACGCCCGCCACGCCTGCACCGTGTCGACCTCGCCGAACGTGTCCTGCACCCACTCGTCGGTGGGTTCGGGCAGCACCAGCTCCTGCACGGCCCCGACCCGCACATGGAAGTCGACGGGCTCGTCGGTCCCCCTCGGCGTGGTGGTGAACTCGAGCTCGTCGCCGTCCTCGGCACCGACGAGCTGCTCGTCGAAGTCGTCGGCGACCCAGCCCTGGCCGATCTCGTAGGCCCAGTCCTCGGTGTTCAGCCCAGCCACCGGCTCGTCCTCGCGCGAGCCCTCGACGTCCAGCGTGACGACGTCGCCGATCGCCCCCGGCCTGTCGACGGGCGACAGCGAGGCGTGCCGGCGCAGCTCGCCCTGCACGATCTCGTCGATCTCGTCGTCGGAGGCGTCGGGCGACGGCAGCTCGACGCGCAGGCCGCCGTAGCCGGGAACGGTGATCTCGGGGCGCACCTGGCACGTGGCGTCGAAGGCCACGGGACCGTCGTCGGTGCCGCCGGTGATCTCGACGTCGGGCGAGGCGATGAGGTCGACGTCGTGCTCGCGGACGGCCTTGGCCAGGAACTGCGGGATGGCGTCACGCAGCGCCTGCTCGCGGGCCGGGGCGACGCCGATGCGGGCCTCCAGCACCCGACGCGGCGCCTTGCCGTTGCGGAAGCCGGGCAGGCGGATCTCCGTGGCGATCTTGCGGAACGCCCGGTCGATCTCGCGGTCGAACTCGGCCTCGTCGATGTTCACGGAGAGCTTGACCGTGTTGCCCTCGAGCGCTTCCAGCGAACTGTTCACAGGCCGACGAGGCTACCCGTCACGCGTCGGGCCCCCGCCAGGGTTGGGGCGGCTGGGGGACGCCAACTGCTCGTTGCAACCGACCGTTTCCGGCCGATTTGAACTGACAGAACGGGCCTTACCGGTCGAGCTCGTCGGACTCGGCGTCGGCCCTGGTGGGGTGGACCGTGCCGTCGGGGTGGTCGGGTGGGCCGTAGACCGAGTACAGCTTGAGCGGCTCGTCGCCGCGGTTCGTGACGTCGTGCCACGTTCCGGCCGGGATGACCATGGCCCAGTCAGCCTCGACGTGGTGCTCCTCGCCCGGATCGTCCTCGGCTCGACCGAGGCGCAACGTGCCCGTGCCGTGCTCGAGACGCAGGAACTGGTCGAGGTGGTCGTGCATCTCCCACCCGATGTCCTCCCCCGGCGCCAAGGTCATCACGGTCACCTGGAGGTGGGTGCCGGTGTACAGCACCCGGCGAAAGTCACGGTTGTCGAGCGTCGCCGCCTCGATGTCGGCCACCCATCCAACGCTCGCCGCCGCCGTCTCGCCCGTGGCATCGCCCCCGGTCATCGTGCCGTTCTACCCCCGCCGCGCCATGATGTACACGATGCAGTTCTGGAAGCCGCACGCGCTGGCCAAGCCCCACGAGGGCCAGCTCGACCTGCGTCCGGGCGACAAGGTCAAGGCGACCGTCGAGCTGCCCGGCGTCGAGGAAGGCACGGAGGGCAAGGTGATCCTGGCCAACGGCTTCAACTGGCAGCGCTACCGCATCCGCTTCGTCGACGGTCAAGAGCTCGGCGACCTCGACCACCGTCACCTCGCACCGATCGGCCGGGCCGCCAAGCGCCTGGCGAAAGCGGCCAGGACCGCCCGCTGACCCGGCCCCTACACTGGCCCCACCATCCGGGGAGTAGCGCAGCCTGGTAGCGCTCCTGCTTTGGGAGCAGGAGGTCGGGGGTTCAAATCCCCCCTCCCCGACCACATCTAGCTGGTGTGATATAATTTCCGCCAGCCGTCACCATCGCCCATGTATCAGCGATGTATCAAAGATCCGTCATGGCGGCCCCCACAATGGAGGTCGAGTCATGGGGTGGAAGGCGACCGGGGCGCCCACCGTCCGCAAGCAGCGCGACAAGTGGGTCGTTCGCATCGACGGCATTGACACGGCCAGCGGCAAGGCTCGGCCACGCCAGCTCGGCACCTACGCCTCCCAGCGTTCCGCTCTCGCCGCCGCCCGCTCCGGGGTGGCCGGGCGGCGCAGCACGGCGCGGGGCACAGTCAGCTGGCTCGTCCGCCGCTACGTCGCCGGGCGAACCGACATCACGCAGAAGTCGAGAGAGAGCTACGAGTGGGCGATCCCCCACATCGAGGCCGGCCTCGGCGCGGGACGGTTCACACTCGAAGTGACGGGTGAACCGAGGTTAGTGGAGGTGAGCGGTCGACTCACCCAGGTTGCGGTCGGTCACTCATGCCGATTTCGGACGATCGCCGCGTGACCATGCGCTATCGCTCTTCACTCCTCACGGCCGCCGCCGCGGTCCTCGTCACGCTGTGCGCGACGCCGGTGCTCGCGGCGCCCGAGTCCAAACCGACGATCACTGAGGCCCCGTTCTCCTTCGAACTCATCGACAATGCCTGCACCCACGAGTCGGGGACGTTGAGCGGGACGCTGCGCATCTTGTCCTCGGTGACACAGGACCCCGATGGCGGGTTCCGGTTCGTCAGCCGTTCCCGGTACCTGGATGCGTCGTTCGTTGCGGACGACGGTTCGATTTACCGGCTCACGAGCAACGCCGGGTCGACGTACATCAATCAGAACGGAACTGGCTTCCCGGCCCACGTGACCTCCACCGGCACGTTCAACCTGGTCGGCCCCGACGGTCAGTTCCACGGGCACAGCGTCTACACCGTGACCGTCAACGCCAACGGCGAAACGACCGTCGTGTTCCTTGGTGGTGAAGTCGACTGCAACTTCTAGCCGGCAGGCCCTTCAGCCTGCTCGGTTCCGTGCGCTTACGAAATCAACGTCCAAAGGAGCACTCCTATGTTTGCCACAACGGTCACGAAAACAGCCCGGCGCCTACCGCTTGCACTCGCCGCCCTCGGTCTCGCCGTCGTGTGGGCGCCCGCCCAGGCCGGTGCGGCGCCGCCCACTCGCGTCGACTTCTCGTTGAGATTCGACGGCTCGGACGGGAATTTTTCCAAGA
>JACCUL010000324.1 GCA_013811855.1 Acidimicrobiia bacterium | reverse complement strand
TGCTGCTGGCGCAGGTGCCCTGCGGCGGCCCGACCGACGAGGAGCGCCGCGCCGTGCACGCCGGCGCGCTGTCGATGGTCGAGCTGTGCCGTCGCCACGACATGCGCCTCGACCTCGGCGGGATGCGCTACCTGGCCCACTGGGTGACGCCGGTCGGCGAGGGCACCCGCCGCTTCGACACCCGCTTCTTCCTCGCCGCCGCGCCGACCGGCCCGGACGCCGCCCACGACGAGTCGGAGACCGTCGAGAGCCGGTGGATCGCGCCGGGGATGGCACTCGACGAGCACGGCGGCGGCGCGATCGCGCTGATGCCGCCGACGATCGACACGCTGCGCTTCCTGGCCCCGCACGACTCGGTGGACGCAGTGCTGGCCGCGGTCGACGCCGCCGACCTACCTCCGCGCATCGAGCCCCGCCTGCGCCGCCGCGCCGACGGCCGCGTCGTCGGCGTGGCACTGCCCGGCGACGACGACTTCGAGGCGCTCGACGTGTGACCATGCTCACGTCCCCCATTTAGGGACAATGGTACGTCGCGCGCGACATTTGCTGGCAACAATGCCGCGTCCTCGGTAGAGTGACGGTTGTCCCGCAGTCAGCACGGTGAAGCAGGGCAAGGGCTCCGCCCGCCGTGTCGCAAATTGTGCGTCTGTGAGGACCCATGCGTCATCTAGTTCTGCCCTGTCGCGTCCGTACGACGCTCGTCGAGCCCTCCGGGCCGAACGGGCCAGTCGAACTCGGACCCTCGTGCATCTGAGCATCTGAGCATCTGAGGCCAGGCCCGGTCGCGTCCGCCGGGCTTTGACGCCAACCTCAGCAACCCCCCCACCACGGGCGCAAGGTCATTCGGGCGGTGTGACCGCAATCCCCCAGTTTCCCCAACGACTCCTAAGGAGCCCTCCTTTGCGTACCCTTACCCGTGGTCTTGTCGCGGCCGCTTGCCTGTTCGGCTTGCCGGCGATCGCGTCCGACCTCCCCCCTGTCCAGGCCGCCGTGCCATCGTTCGTGCCCGCACCCGTCAACCATCTCCGGTTCTTCGGAGAGACGAACGGCGGCAACAGCACTCAGCAGGAATACACCGAGGCCCAGGCCGTCGCGCTGGCCCGGCGTTACGACGTGATCGTCGGATTGCGCTGGACGTTCACCAGCCACCTGGCGGCGATGAAGGCGGCCAACCCCGACCTCACCATCTTCGTCTACATGAACGGGGCGATGTCGAAGCCCGCCGACCGCGCCTCGATGCCCGAAGCCTGGTTCATGCACGACGCCAACGGCAACCGCGTCCGCAACATCCACTTCGACCTGATGTACATGGACGTCGGGAACGCCGGGTGGCGCAACTGGGTGGCCCAGCGGTGCAACGACTGGCTCCAGCTGTCGGGCTTCGACGGATGCTGGCTCGACGACATGGGCGCCGGCAACATCGGCAACAACCTGTCGGCGTGGCCGATCGATCCGCGCACCGGCCAACCGATCACCGAATACGACTGGATCACTTACGCCCTCGGGGAGATCGAGGTCGTCGCCGCCGCCAACCCCGGCGCCCTCCTCTCCTGCAACGGGCTGAACAGTGGCAGCAAGTACTTCCTCCCGGTGGGAGCGGGCCGGCTGCTCGACACGTCCGAGGCGGCGACGGCCGAGGGCTGGCTGCGCACCAGCCGGGATTCGCCAGCCGCGTTCCGCAGCGTGACCAGGTGGCAGCAGGACGTCGACATGCTCGCCGACGCCGGTCAGCGGGGGGAGACGGTGCTCGCCGCCACCAAGGTGTGGGTCAGCAGCTCGGCGACCCAGAAGTTCCAGTGGCGTGTGTACACGTACGCCTCGTTCCTGCTCGGGACGGACGGCTACCAGTTCCTCTTCTTCAGCACCAGTGCGCCCGGCAAGCCCGACGCCGTCCACGCCATGGACAGCTACAACCTCGGCACGCCGACGGAGGCATACGCCTTGCGCGGCGGCGTCTACCAACGCCGATTCACGGCCGGTCTGGCGATGGTCAACCCCGGCGAGACGAGCGTCTCCGTGACGCTCGGTGGGAGCTATCGCCTCCCCAACGGTGACGTCGTGACGACGGTGAACATGCCACCGCACTCCGGCCGCGTGCTCCGCACGCCGTGACGTTGCGCTGACCGCCGAACGGGGCGAGTCGGTCCCAAGTCTGGGAC
>JACCUL010000314.1 GCA_013811855.1 Acidimicrobiia bacterium | reverse complement strand
TATCACACCAGCTAGATCGGGTCGGGGAGGGGGGATTTGAACCCCCGACCTCCTGCTCCCAAAGCTGACTGGCGCCCGTCCAGCCCGTGGCAGCCCGTCCGCACAGTGTCGCTGAGCAGGCGCGGCGCTAACTTGGTGGACGACGGCGGACGTCGAAACAGCGGCTGGTGCTCGGCGGATTGATACATCTCTGATACGCCGCCGACCCGCTGCAACCTCCTGACCGTTGGCAAGATGCCTCGCTTCGACCGATTCTACGGCGGCACCCGTCGTCGAGGCCGCGGCACCGGCACACCAGGTCGCGCCGCCCACGGAGCGCAGCTGAGCTCACCTCTCGACGGTGCGATCGACGACGTCGACGGTCTGGTCAGGATCGGTCGCGCGGTCGGAGACGGTCGGCCCACAGGACCGCGATGATGGTCATCGAGTCGACGATCTCTCCGGAGAGCACCATCTGGAGGGCGTCAGCGAACGGAACGGTGCTGACACGGAGGTGTTCGGTGGCGTCGGGTTCGGCGGAGGCAGCGACGAGGTGGTGGGCGAGGAACAGGTGGGCGGTCTCGTCGACCACGCTCTTGGAGGTGGCATAGGCCGTCAGTGGAGTGAGCCGCCCGGCTCGTACGCCGGCTTCCTCGGAGAGCTCGCGTTGGGCGCCGCTTCGACCGGCTCGCCGTCGTGGATGCCGCCGGTGGGCATCTCCCACGTGATGCGCTCGGTGATGTACCCGTACTGTTGGACGAGCAGCACGTGGTCGTCGTCGACGAAGGGCAGCATGCCGACGCACGAGCCGCATCGCACCACGCCGTAAAGGGTCGTCGCACCGGACGGGAGCTCAACCACGTCCTCGTCGACGGTGATCCACGGGTGCTCGTACGCTCGCCGGCGGCTGAGACGCCGCCACGGCACGCCGGCGCGGTCGCCGTCCACGCTCAACACCCCTCGGTCAAATCTCGGTGCCGGCGGGTGACGGGTAGGCGAGGGTCATCGCCGCAGCTTCACGTTCCGGGGCGCGGCGCGCCCGCCGATTCGACCTTGTCTGGTGCACAGTGTCCTCGTCGTTGCAGCACCGCATGCAGGAAAAGTTGTCCGATGTCCCAGGGTGTGACGTGGATCCGCTGGAAGGACTCGAGAAGGGTGAACCCGTCGCTGAACAGCCGTGGCCAGCAACGACGGATCGTTGCGATGCACGGGGAGCCCGCTGCACTGTCCGGGGCCGTCGAGCGCGATCCCGAGGCGCGTCGACGTGGACATCACCCGGACTCGCCGAACGGCGCCAGCTCGTCGTAGACCGACCCGAGCTCCTCGATGAAGGCGAGCGCGTGGCGTGCCTCATCCTCGTCGATCTTTGCCATCGCGAACCCGACATGGATCAAGACCCAATCGCCGATCGCCACACCGCCGTCGTCGCCGACCAACAGCCCGATGTTGACCACCCGACGCACGCCGGAGATCTCCGCGACCGCAAGATGGCTGTCGGCATCGGCGATCTCGACGACCTGACCAGGCAACCCGAGGCACATCAGCGAGGCAACTCCGCGACGACGGGGGATGAGGCGAGGAGTCGTTGGGCGAAGCCCGCGATGGCCAGCACGGCAGGATCTTGCGGCGCGTCATCGAGCACTCGGCTGTTGCGCCCGTCGGCATCGATCACCGCGTCGCTCCAGGGGATGACCGCGACGCAATCGAGGGCGTGGCGGTCGCAAAACTCTCGGAGGCCGTCCTCATCGAGGGCTGTTCGGACCTTGTTGGCGACGACGGCGATGCGGGGGATCGCCAGCTCGCGGGCCAGCACTGCCAATCGACGGACCGTCTCGAGAGACCGGTAGTACGGCTCGGCGACGAGCAGCAGGACGTCCGCGTGCCGGGCCGTGCCCCTGCTGAGGTGCTCGGGGGATGCCTCGAGGTCGAGCACGGTGAGCCACTCCTGGCGGCCGCCCAGCTCGCCCAACACTGCGCTCACGGTGGCGTGTGCTGCACACAGGCATCCCTCGTCGGCATGCTGCGGGGCGCCCATGCGCACGAGACGAACCCCGTCGCGCCCGACGGTGGCATACGCGTCGATCACTGCATCGATCGGCTCGCCGAGGGCAGGGCCATTGGCGCGGTATGACACCAGCGAGGTCGGAAGGAACGCGTTGCGATCGGCGGACTCGTCGATCCCGAGGGCGGCGGCGAGGTTTGGATTGCTGTCGCCGTCGATGGCGATAACCGGCCAGCCCGAGCGCGCCGCCAGCCGGCACAACGTGGCGCTGATCGTGGTCTTGCCGACTCCACCCTTGCCGGCGATCGCGAGTCTCATGATCGGCGACGAACCGAGTGCGAATGCTGGTCGTATCGGTCGAGGACGGCATCGAGCATCCCGCGCGCGTCACGCAACTCGGCAACGAACGCTTCCAAGGCCTCGCGGCCGGCGTCGGTGATCACGTACCGCCGCCTGTCGGGACCGGATTGCGAGCGCTCCCACCACGACACGACGAGGCCGTCCTCGTCCATCGACCGCAGGGCCCGGTACAGACCGGTCGGGTCGGCCAGCCGAACACCTAGGGCGCGGACCTGCTCGAGCAGCTCGTAACCGTGGGACGGCGCCTCGGCGAGCAGTAGCAAGAGGGATGGTCGCAGGTGAGCGCGCGAGAGCGCGGAGGCGGCGTCGTTGCGGACAGCGGTGCGCTGGTTCATTCGTGAACGTGGCCGGTCCGCTCGGCCGCGCACAGAGCAGCCTCCTCGGCCGACGCATGGCACCAGCAGTCTTCGCTGCACTCACCGTGGGCAGGGCGGGTGAAGTCGCTGAACGCGGTTGCGAACTCGGCCGCGCCCTGCTCGAGTCCCGTTGGCGACAACACGAACCAGTCCCCGTCGCGCTCGAGGTAGCCCTCCTCGACGAGCCGGTCGAGGTAGGTCAAACCAATTGTCGCGTGGACGCCGAGGAACCGCTCGAGCAACGGTGCGTCGACGACGTCGCCGAAGCCTTCTCCGCGGAGCCAGTACATCACCTGGAGGATCTCGCTGCGCCAGTACATGGCCCGCAGCGCAGCCGACTTCGGTGGGTGCAGATCTTCGTGGCTCACGGTTGGCCTCCCTGAGATGGAGCGCCAGAAGACCCGGGAGCCGAGGCACCGTTGGCGCCCGCCTGTTCAGCCAACAGGGCGACGCCCTCGAGCGCTCCTGCGATGGTGGCGAGTTGCCCGTTGATCTTCGTGACACCAGGGCCGATCGGGGCCGCTTGGGTTTCGATGGCTCGGACACCGAAGGCGACCTTCGCCAGCGAGGCCGACGTCCGGCGCAACGACGAAGCGATCCAGTGGATGTACAGGGCCAGCGCACCGATGAACAGGCCGATCTCGACCGCGGTCAGCAGAATCAGCAGCGTGCGCACGTCAGTTCCCGTTCCCGCCGCTGGTCCTGAGGAACTCGTCGTGGCGGAGCGCCTCGTCCGTCAGGCGGTCCAGCCGGCCCGAGAGCTTGGCGAGCATCCAGGTCGTCGCCGTGTTGCGGGCGACTTGCTTGCCGGCGGCCCAGATCGCTCCGGCGCCGCGCTCGATGCGGTGCACCTCGTTGAGGAAGATCTGCAGCAGCACGACGGCCGCGACGATCACCACCAATCCGAGGCCAAGGGAGATCGCCCAATAGGTGTTGGTGCTCATTGATCGATCATGGCCTTGCCGGCGAGGTGTTCGCGGGCGGCGGTCGCCGATGCGATGATGCGGTCGGCCACCTGCGTCGTGGCGTCGAGCTGCCACAGTCCTTCGGTGTTGTCACGGGCGTCGTACAACGCCGACAGGATGGCCTCCGCCTTGGCGGCGGCGCGTGAAGCAAGAATGATCATCAGCACGAGCAGGAGGACGACAACGGCCACGACGACGAGGCCGATCGTCCAGCCCAGCACCCATCCGTTCACGGCTTCCCCCCTTGTCGGGTCGGTTGTCGCAGACTGCCCACCCGATGCCGGACAGCATCCGGCTCGTCGTGGCGACTAGGTGTACCCTACATCTAGTCCTAAGATCCGCTGCACCGTGAATGCACCCTCGTCGTCCGACGCGTCGTGCGGGGGCTTGAACGAGGTGAAAAGGTGCCGATGAGTCGAGGCGAGGGTCGAGATGTCCACGATTGTTGAGTCAGCGCCAGAGGTCGGCGAGGCGCACATGCCGGCGATGGGATCGCGCGACGACGCGATCGATCCGCTCGCTCCGATCGCCGTGCGCAGTGCCGCCATGGCCACCTCGCAGGACAGCCTCCACCTCGGCCCCCTCGAGAAGGTCTACCTGATCTGGATGGTCGGCGCGTCGTGCGACGGGTGCACGGTCGCCGTCTCGGGCGCCACCAACCCGCGCGTCGAGCACCTGCTGGCGGGGATCATCCCAGGGCTGCCTCGCATCGACATCGTGCACACGGTGCTTTCGATGGAATCGGGGCCGGAATGGGTGGCCAACCTGTTCATGGCCGAGCGCGGTGAGCTCGACGCCCCCTACGTCATCACCTGGGAGGGCTCGATCATGGACGAGTCCCTCGCCGGCGACGGGTTCTGGATGGGTCTTGGCGAGGATCCCGAGACCGGCCGCCAGATCACCAGCCTCGAATGGCTCGATCGTCTCGCCCCTGGCGCGGCTGCGACCATCGCCATCGGCACGTGCGCCACGTGGGGCGGGATCCCAGCCGCCAAGGGCAACCCGACTGGCGCGATGGGCGTCATGGACTACCTCGGAAAGGACTACCGGTCGGCGTTCGGTGTTCCAGTCGTCAACGTGCCGGGGTGCTCGCCCATCGGCGACAACTACATCGAGACTGCTGCCGCGGTGCTGCTGTTCCTCCAGGGCGTCGCCCCGTTGCCGGAGTTCGACGAGCTCGGTCGTCCGGCGTGGCTGTTCGGGGAAACGGTGCATCGGCATTGCCCGCGGGCCGGCTACTACGAGGAAGGCGTCTTCGCGGAGGAGTACGGCGCCAAGGAGTGCCTCGTCGAGCTCGGCTGCTGGGGGCCAGTGGTGCAATGCAACATCGCCGAGCGGGGGATGGTCGACGGCCACGGCGGGTGCATGCAGATGGGCGGCATCTGCATCGGCTGCACCATGCCGGGCTTCCCCGACAAGTTCTCACCGTTCTATGAGGCGCCGCCGGGCTCGTTGGTATCGAGCAACACGAGCCGCGTCGTCGGCGGCTTCGTGAGGCGTCTGCGCTCACTGAGCCTGCAGGACAAGAACATGGCGACCCAGTGGGAGCGTGATGCGCCCAGCGGATGGGCCCGATCGCGGACCGGTCCGCGCGGGGCGGCCAAGGTCGTCCACCGCTTCTACGAGAAGTACCAGCACTCCAAGGAGTCCTACAAGTAACCCGGGGGCGAACACCGAATGTGCTTCAAGAACCTACCGATCGAGTTCGACCAGGACGGCAAGGCCCAGCTTCGCGAGGGCATCGCCGATCCGTACTCGGTCACCGTCGCGCAACCGCACGACCTCGTCCGTGACTACGTCCGCCGCCCGGCCGGCGTTGGCGCGATGTTGGCGCCGCCGCAGCTGCGCGAGTGGAACATCGACCCGGTCACGCGCGTCGCCGGCGCCTTGGCGGTGCACACGGTGCTCGACCTCACGGCCCGCAAGGCGGTGGAGGCGCACTCGCAGGCGATGCTCTTTCGCGGTTACGAGATCATCCTGCAAGGCCGTGACCCGCGCGATGCCATCGACATCAGCTCGCGGGCGTGCGGTGTCTGCGGCGGCGTACACGCGACCGTGTCATCGTTGGCGATCGAGCAGGCCTTCGGTATCTGCCCGCCACCCCTCGGCGTGCTCGTCCGCAACCTCGGCGAGGTCGGGGAGATGTTCTACGACCACCCGCTGCACCTCGGTCTGCTCGCCGGCCCCGACTACTCGACGTCGATCGTGCAGGTCACCAACCCCGAGCTGGTGACGCGCGCCGAGCGCACGGCCGCACCCCACAGCGACGTGCACGGCTACCGCACCATCAAAGACATCATGGATGCGTTCAACCCGTTGACCGGGAGGATCTACCTGGAGTCACTCGAGTTCACGCGGGTCGGGCGGATCATGTGCATGCAGATGTACGGCAAGTACCCGCACCCCTCGACGCTGGTGCCCGGGGGTGTGTCGACGACGATCTCGACGTCGTCGTTCAACGAGTACTACACGCAGCTCGGCAAGATCTTCGACTACTGCAAGGTGATGGCCGCCACGTGGGACGACGTCGTGGACTTCTTCTACGAGGCCAACCCGGCGTACGAGGAGGTCGGGGCGCGACCGATCAACCTGGCGCAGACCGGCATCTGGGACGACCCCGAGGC
>JACCUL010000272.1 GCA_013811855.1 Acidimicrobiia bacterium | reverse complement strand
CACTCGGCGACGAAGTACCTCGGTGGGCACAGCGACGTGGTCGGCGGGTTCGTCACCGTCGACGACGACGGCCTGGTCGACCGCCTGCGCTTCACCCAGAACGCGGCCGGCGCCGTGCCGGGACCGTTCGACTGCTACCTCGTGCTGCGCGGCGCGAAGACGCTGGCCGTGCGGATGGACCGGCACTGCGCCAACGCTCGCGCCGTCGTCGAGCTGCTCGACGGGCACGCCGCCGTCGCCCGCGTGCTCTACCCCGGGCGGCCCGACCATCCGGGCCACGCCGCGGCGGCCCGGCAGATGCGCGACTTCGGCGGCATGGTCAGCTTCCGGCTGCGCGGCGGCGCCGAGGCCGCCAAGCGCGTCGCCTCGGCTACGCGGCTGTTCACGCTGGCCGAGTCGTTGGGCGCGGTGGAAAGCCTCATCGAACACCCCGGCGAGATGACCCACGCGTCCGTCGCCGGCTCGCCGCTCGAGGTGCCCGACGACCTGCTGCGCCTCTCGGTCGGCATCGAGTCGGCCGCCGATCTCGTGAGCGACCTCGAGCAGGCGTTGGCGACCCTCGCGTGATGCCCGGGACGGAGCGGTGACGATCCGGCCGATCGTCGTCGCCGCCAACCGGTTGCCGGTCACGCGCACGCCCGCCGGCTGGAACCCGAGCCCCGGCGGGCTCGTCCGGGCCATGCTCCCGCTGTTGCGGGCGTCGGGCGGCACCTGGGTCGGCTGGACGGGCATCGCCGACGACGACATCGGACCGTTCGAGCACGACGGCGTCAAGCTGCAACCGGTGTCCGTCTCGGCCGCCGAGGTGCAGGACTACTACGAGGGGTTCGCCAACGACACGCTGTGGCCGCTGTACCACGACGCGCTGCGGGAATCGACGTACTCCGTCCGCCACTGGGACGCCTACGTGGCGGTGAACCAGCGGTTCGCCGACCACCTGGCCGAGCTGGCCCCGTCCGACGCCGTGGTCTGGGTGCACGACTACCACCTGCAGCTCGTCCCGCAGATGCTCCGCCGCCGCCGGGACGACGTGCTGATCGGCTTCTTCTTCCACATCCCGTTCCCGCCCGTCGAGCTGTTCATGCGGCTGCCGTGGCGGACGGAGATCGCCGCCGGGCTGGCCGGCTGCGACCTGGTCGGGTTCCAGCGGTCGATCAACGCGGCGAACTTCACGAGCGTGTGCGAGGAGCTGCTCGGCCGCACGACGCGGTGCGGGGCGTACCCGATCTCGATCGACGTGGCCGAGCTGGAGGCCATCGCCGCCGGCCGGGACACCCGCCAGCGGTCGAACCGCTACCGGACCCGGCTCGGCGAGCCCGAGGTCGTGCTGCTCGGCGTCGACCGCCTCGACTACACGAAGGGCATCAGCCAGCGATTGCGGGCGTACCAGTCGCTGCTCGACGACGGCACGCTCGACGCCGAGCGCTGCGTCATGGTCCAGGTCGCCACGCCGACACGGGAAGGCGTCGAGCACTACCAGAACGAGCGCAAGGAGATCGAGCAGCTCGTCGGCGAGATCAACGGCGTCCACAGCCGGCTCGGCCACCCGGCGCTGCACTACCTGTACCAATCGCTGGCGCTGGAGGAGCTCGTCGCGCTGTACCGCACCGGCGACGTCATGATCGTCACGCCGCTGCGCGACGGCATGAACCTCGTCGCCAAGGAGTACGTCACGACCCGCCTCGACGGCGACGGCGTGCTCGTGCTGTCGGAGTTCGCCGGCGCCGCCGACGAGCTGCTCGACGCCGTCCTCGTCAACCCCCACGACCCGGCGGCGTTGCGCACGGCGATCGTCACCGGCGTCGAGATGCACCGCCACGAGCGGCGGGCGCGTATGGCCAGCCTGCGCGAGGTCGTGCGGGCCAGCGACGTGCAGGGGTGGGCCGAGCGCTTTCTGGCCGAGCTGACTGGATGATGCAGTGACGCCGGCCGACGATCCCCTGGCGCTGGCGGCCGTCGCCGCGGCCCTCCCCATGCCGCTGCTCATCGGCCTCGACGTCGACGGCGTGCTGGCGCCGATCGTTCCGTACGCCGGAGACGCCGTCCTGACGCCCGGCGTGCTCGACGCCCTGTCGGCGCTGTCGCACCACGCGGAGGTCGCCGCGGTCGCCGTCGTGTCCGGCCGCACGGTGACCGACCTCGCCCGGTTCACGTTCGCCGA
>JACCUL010000263.1 GCA_013811855.1 Acidimicrobiia bacterium | reverse complement strand
GCTGTGGGCCGTGGCGACGCTCGGCGGGGCGCTCGACGAGTGGCCACTCGCGCTGCCCGAGCTGGGCGAGGTCGCCGCCGAGCTGTCGTGGTGGTGGTGGGATGCGGGCGAGCCGGCCACCGGCTGGCAGCTCCAGCTCGCCGTCGCCGCCCCCGCGGACGGCATGGCGTGGGCCATCAGCGCCCGCGACGCCAGCTGAAGATGGTTTGTGTCACCGCACGTGGCGGAACCCGGCCACGCGCGGTGACACAAACCCCGGAATGCCGTCACCATCTCCGACGACCTGAGCCTCTACCCTCGCGCCGATGCGCGAGCGAGGGCGGTGGGCCGTGGTGGTCGTGCCCGTCATGGCACTGGTCGGCCTGCTCGGCATGCTCGGGCGTCCGTCGGCCACCGCGGCCCCGCCGACGACGGCGCCGTTCGCCGCGTTCACGACGACCACCACCCCGCGGACGGCCGGCACCACCACCACCACCACCGTGCCAGCGACGAACGGATCCCCGCCGACGACCTCCGATGCCGTGACGAACGTCGTCGGCCCGCCTCGCGTCGGCACCCGCAACGGCGTGCTGACCAAGCCCGATCACCCGGGGTGGAGCGTGCAGCGGATGCTCGCCACGACCGGCGTCGCCGTCGGCGGCCTGGTCGTGCTCGGGTGGGTCTACGGCCGCATCCGGAGCATCCCGCCGCGACGCCCGGAGATGTCAGTGCTCCCGGACGTCATCGAGGAGACGTAGACGGGCTACCGACGCTGCAGGGCCTCGATGAGCTTGGGAAGGACCTTGTTGACGTCGCCGACGATGCCGAGGTCGGCGACGCCGAAGATCGGCGCCTCCTTGTCCTTGTTGATGGCGACGATGTTCTTGGAGCCCTTCATGCCGACCATGTGCTGGGTAGCGCCGGAGATGCCGGCGGCGATGTAGACGGTCGGCTTGACGACCTTGCCCGTCTGGCCGACCTGGTAGCTGTAGGGCACCCACCCGGCGTCGACGATGGCCCGCGAGGCGCCGGGCGCACCCTTCAGCGCCTTGGCCAGTTGCTCGATCATCTCGTACTTGCCGGCCTCACCGAGGCCGCGACCACCGGAGACGACGATGCTCGCCTCGTCGAGCTTAGGCCCCGAATGCTCCTCCACGTGGACGGCCTGCACCTTCGCCCCACCGGTGGCGCCGAGATCGGGGACCGGCGCGGCGACGACCTCGGGCGCCGCGCCACCCGACGGCTCGGCGGCGAAGCTCTTCGGCCGGAACGCCACGAGGTACGGCCGCTCGCCGGTGAACGTCGTCGTGACGAGCTGCGTACCGCCGAAGATCGGTGTCGTCACCGTGACCGAGTCGCCGTCGACGGCGATGTCGGTGTTGTTCGTCAGCACCGTGCGGTCGAGCTTCACCGACAGCCGGCTCATCGTGTCGCGACCCTCGTAGTTCTGCGGGAACATCACGAGGTCGGGGGTGTCGCCGCCGTCGATGACGGCCTGCATCGCCGCGGCCACGGCGACGCCCGGCAGGTGGCCGTCGAGATCGCCGGTGGCGTAGACCTTCGTCGCGCCGTGCTCGCCGACGGCGGCGGCGATGTCGTCGGCGGGGCCCGCGACGAACGCCGTGACGTGATCGGCGAGCGTGCCGGCCTTGGTCAACAGCTCGAGCGTGGCGGTGGTCGGCGCCCCGTCGGCGCCCTGCGCGAACACCCAGATGGTGGACAGTGCCATGTCGTCGTCCTTCGATCCTGGTCCGGCGGTCAGATGACCTTGAGCTTGTCGAGGAACTCGACGATCTTCAGGTGGGCGTCGCCGTCGTCCTCGACGATCTCGCCGGCTTCACGCTCCGGCGCCGCGGCGACTTCGACGATCTGCTGGCCGGCGCCGGCCCAGCCGACCGGCGTCACGCCGAGATCGGTGGCCGTCACCTTCTCCACCGGCTTGGACTTGGCGGCCATGATCCCCTTGAAACTCGGGTAGCGGGGCTCGACGACACCGGCGGTGACGCTGACGACGGCCGGCAGGGGGCACGTGACCTCGTCGTAGCCGGCCTCCGTCTGGCGGTTAACCCGCAGCGTGCCGCCGTCGATGGCGACACTCTTGGCGAACGTGATCGACGGCAGGCCGAGCACCTCGGCGATCTGCTCGGGCACCGTGCCGGTGTAGCCGTCGCTGGACTCGGTGCCGGCGATGATCAGGTCGATGTCGCCGAGCCGGGACGCCGCCGCGGCCAGAACCTTGGCCGTGGTCAGGGCGTCGGAGCCGGCCAGCTCGGCATCGCTGACGAGCACGGCCTTGGCCGCACCCATGGCCAGCGCGGTGCGCAGGCCGGACATCTCGTCGTTGGGCGCCATGGAAACCAGACCGACCTCGCCGCCGCCGGCCGTGTCGACGAGCTGGAGCGCCATCTCGACGCCGTAGCTGTCGGACTCGTCGAGGATCAGCTTGCCTTCGCGCTTCAGCGTGTTGTCCGTCGGGTCGAGCGACCCCACCTGAGCGGGATCGGGGATCTGCTTGACGCAGACGATGACGTTCATGGCCGCTCATCATTACCGCCGGGTAGGGAGCCGCCCAACCGACGACGCCGGCGGCGTGAAGGGGCTTCCGATACGGTCGACGACTTGCGGATCCTGCTCGTCGTGAACTCGTTCGCCTCGTCGGTCACGGCCCGCAACACCGTCGTCGTCCACCGTCGACTCAGCCGCGGCCACGATGTCGAGCTCGTCGAGACCAACCGGCGGGGGCACGCCACCCGCTTCGCCCACGACGCCGCCCGCCGAGGCGTCGACGTCGTCGTCGGGTTCGGGGGCGACGGCACGCTCAACGAGGTGGCCACCGGCATCGCCGGCACGGACACGGCGCTCGGTGCGCTCCCCGGCGGATCGACGAACGTGTTCGCCAGGACGATCGGCCTGCCCAATGATCCCGTCGCCGCGGCCGAGCTGCTGGCCGCCGGCATCGACGAGGACCGCCTGCGTCCGATCGGGCTGGGCCAGGTCAACGGGCGGTTCTTCTGCTTCCACACCGGCATCGGCTACGACGCCGCCGTCGTGGCGGCCGTCGAACGGCGAGCCGCCATGAAGCGCTGGCTCGGCCATCCCCTCTTCATCACCGCCGCGCTGTCGACGTGGGCCAGGGGCTACGACCGGGACGATCCCCACTTCCGCGTCGTCACCAGCAACGGGACGCTCGAGGACGGGTTCTTCTCGATCGTGCTGAACACCAACCCGTACACGTACCTCGGCAACCGCCCACTTCATCTCTCGCCGGCGGCGACGCTCGATCGCGGGCTCGTCGTCGTGACGTTCCGGACGATGCGAGCCATGACGATCCTGCGCTCCTTGTTCGGTGCGCTGCGGGGCGGCGGCGTCGAGCCGACGGCCGAGCTCGACGAGCAGGTCGACCTCGACCACCTCGTCATCGAGCACGAGCGGCCGTTCCCGTACCAGCTCGACGGTGACTACCTCGGCGAGACGGAGCGGCTGGAGTTCCACCACGTCCCCGACGCCGTCCAGCTCGTCTTCCCCGGCCCGACAGCTACGTCCTGAGGCGGTCGAGCAGCACGTCGGGGACGTCCGTGCAGATGCCGTCGACGCCCCAACCGGCCAGGACCGCGGCCTGCTCGGCGTCGTTGCACGTCCACACGTTGACCTGCAGCCCGAGGTCGTGGCACCGCCGGACCAGGGCCTCGTCGACGCTGCCGACCCATGGGTGCACGGCGGCGTGACCCCGTTCGACCAGCATCGCCGGTACGTGGTCGGCCACCGCCAGGACCAACCAGGCGGTCGGCACGGCGGGGTCGACGGCCCGGCAACGGTCGACCGTGGCCAGCCGGAACGACGAGATCAGCAACGACGTGGGATCGCGCCCGCTCGCCTCCAACGCCGCCACCACGAGGTCGGCGACGAGGTCGTCGGGGTCGTGGTCGGGCTCGGCGGCGTCGTTCTTGATCTCGACGTTGACCCGAAGGCCGGAGCAGGCGTCGAGCGCCTCGGCCAGCGTGGCGACGTGCTCGGGCAGGTCAGCGGCGTCCGTGGCGACGATGATCCGCTCGTCGACGACCGGGTCGTGGCTCACGACGAGCAGGCCGTCGGCCGTGCGCCGAACGTCCAGCTCGACGGCGTCGGCGCCCATCTCCACGGCCCGCCGGAAGGCGGCGACGGTGTTCTCCCGCTCGGCGCGCGACGCGCCCCGATGGGCGATCACGTCCGTCACCGCGCCGGACGCTAGCCGTCGGTGCCCCCTTGTCAGGCTGGGAACCGTCGCCTAGCTTCCCGTGCGTGTCGATCCTCGCGTCGAGCCTCACCCTCGGCGCCGCCGACTACGGCTGGCGCCATCACGCTCTGTGCCGGGACACGGATCCGGAGCTGTTCTTCCCGATCGGGACGACCGGCACGGCGCTGACCCAGATCGAACAGGCGCGGGACGTGTGCCGGGAGTGCACGGTGCGCGGCGAGTGCCTGGACTTCGCCCTGGCGACCAACCAGGACTCGGGCATCTGGGGCGGTCTCTCGGAGGAGGAGCGCCGGGTCATCCGCCGCCATCGAGCGGCCGCGGCCCGGAATGTGAGCTGAGCCGGTCCCTGCAGGCGTCCGCGCACGGGAACGGTGGCGCGCTGACGCCACCATCGGGGTCGTCGGCGGGTTCGGTGCGGAGGTGGTGTCAGCGCAGGCGGGCGCGGAGGTCGTCGAGGAAGGTCACCTTGCGCGTTGGGTCGGGTTGGTCGTGGCGGTCGGCGTGGCGGTTGTGGGTCGGGCATTCGAGCCGGCCGTTTGAACTGGCTGGTCTCACCACCGGCGGGGTGGCCGATGATGTGGTCGACGTCGCAGTCGTCCATCGTCACGTCACAGGCCGAGGGGTGTTGGCAGTGACGGTCGCGCACCTTGACGGCGGTGCGCA
>JACCUL010000254.1 GCA_013811855.1 Acidimicrobiia bacterium | reverse complement strand
CGCTCCACACGACGAGGTCGTCGCCGTCGCCGTTGACGGCGAGGTACCCGTAGACGCCCTGGGGAACGAGCACCCCCGACGCCTTCGCGGCGGCGAGCTGCTGGCGCAAGATCGGCCGGATCCGCTCCTTGAACTCGTCGTCGGACTCGGGGCGGCCGGTGGGGTCCTTCTCCGGGCGGAACTGCCACTGGTTGCGGAACAGCGCCGTCTCGTTGACGTACTCGGCGATGTCGTCGAGGGCGAGGCCCTTGACGACGCGGGTCCCGACGAACGGCGGCCGGAACACCTCGTTGTCGACGGCGACGTCCGGGGAGCGGCGGGGGAGGTCGACGGCGTCGACGTCGGCGCCGGACCGCGCCGGCAGCTGGCGCCCGGTCGGCACGCGGCCGAAGTCGGGGTCCCAGTCGCCGGAGCGCTTCATCGTCATCAGCGACTCGAGCGTGGTGAGGCCCTCGAACGCGTCCCGCCCGTAGAACAGGCGTCCCTCGTACACCTCGCGCAGGTCCCGCTCGACGTAGCGCCGGGTCAGCGCGGCGCCGCCGAGCAGCACGGGCAGCTCGCTCAGTCCGAGCGAGTTGAGCTCCTCGAGGTTGTCGCGCATCACGAGCGTCGACTTGACGAGCAGTCCGCTCATGCCGAGCGCGTCGGCCTCGACCTCCTTGACCTTGGCCACCATCTCGCCGATCGGCACCTTGATGCCGAGGTTGTGCACCTCGTAGCCGTTGTTCGTGCAGATGATGTCGACGAGGTTCTTGCCGATGTCGTGGACATCGCCCTTGACGGTGCCGATCACCAACCGGCCCTTGCTCGACGCCCCGCCGACGCGCTCCATGTGCGGCTCCAGGTAGGCCACCGCGGTCTTCATCGTCTCGGCCGACTGGAGGACGAACGGGAGCTGCATCTGGCCGGAGCCGAACAGGTCGCCGACGACCTTCATCCCGCCGAGCAGCACGTCGTTGACGATGTCGAGCGCCGGCATGCCGGTGCCCAACGCCTCGTCGAGGTCGTCGGTCAGCCCGTCGCGGTCGCCGTCCACGATGCGGTGGTGCAGCCGCTCCTCGACGGGCAGGCCGCGGCGGTCTGGCTTCTCGGTCTTCGTCGACTTGACGTCGGCGAACACCTCCAGGAGTCGCTGCAGCGGGTCGTACGTGTCGGTACGACGATCCCAGACGAGGTCGAGGCAGACCTCGCGCTGGTCGTCGGGGAGGCGGTTGAGCGGCACGATCTTGCCGGCGTGGACGATCGCCGAGTCGAGGCCGGCCAGCACCGCCTCGTGCAGGAACACGCTGTTGAGGGCGTGCCGGGCCGCCGGGTTCAGCCCGAAGCTGACGTTGGACACCCCGAGCGTCGTGTGGGCGCCGGGGATCTCGGCCTTGATCCGCTTGATGGCCTCGATCGTGTAGATGGCGTCGCGGCGGAGGTCGTTGTCGCCCGTCGACAGCGGGAACGTCAGGGCGTCGAAGATCAGGTCGCTCGCCGTCAGCCCGTAGCGCTCGCCGGCGATCTCGTGGATGCGGTGGGCGACCTCCATCTTCCACTCGACGTCGCGGGCTTGGCCGCGCTCGTCGATGAGCAGACAGATGACGGCGGCGCCGTACTCCCGGGCCAGCGACATGACCTTGTCGAAGCGACTGCCGGGCAGCTCGCCGTCCTCCAGGTTGGCCGAGTTGAGGATCGCCCGGCCGCCGATGTGCTGGAGGCCGGCCTCCAGCACCGGGGCCTCGGTCGAGTCCATCACCAGCGGCGCGCTGGCCTGCGTGGCGAAGCGCCGGGCGATCTCGTCCATGTCGAGCGTGCCGTCACGCCCGACGTAGTCGACGCAGACGTCGAGCACGTGGGCGCCCTCCCGGACCTGCTCGCTAGCCATCTTCGTGCAGCCGTCCCAGTCGCCGGCGAGCATCGCGTCGCGGAAGGCCTTGGAGCCGTTGGCGTTCGTCCGCTCGCCGATGATCAGGAAGCTGAGGTCCTGCTCGATCGGGACGGGGCTGTAGATCGACGCCACGCTCGGCTCGAACTGCGGCGCGCGGCGCGCCGGCTCGAGGTTGCGCACCGCCTCGACGACCTGGTGGAGATGTTCGGGCGTCGTGCCGCAGCAGCCGCCGACGACCTGCACGCCGAGCTCGGCGACATGGCGGGCGTGGTACTCGGCGAGCTGCTCGGGCGTGAGGTCGTAGTGCGTGCGGCCGTCGACGATGCTCGGCAGCCCGGCGTTGGGGAGCACGCTGATGGGCAGCGGGGAGTGCTGGCCGAGGTAGCGCAAGTGCTCCTGCATCTCGGCCGGGCCAGTGGCGCAGTTGATGCCGAACACGTCGGGCCTCATCGCCGCCAGCGACACCAGCGCGGCGCCGATCTCCGTGCCGACGAGCATGCGCCCGGTGGTCTCCATCGTGACCTGGACCTGCAGCGGGACGTGGCGCCCTGCCGCCTGCATCGCGCGACGGCAGCCGATGATCGCCGCCTTCGCCTGGAGCAGGTCGTAGCACGTCTCGACGAGGAGGAGGTCGACCCCGCCCTCCAACAGGCCGGCCGCCTGGACCTGGAAGGCGTCGCGCAGCTCGGGCAGTGTGATGTGGCCGAGGCTCGGCAGCTTGGTCCCCGGCCCGATCGACCCGGCGACGTAGCGCGGTCGGCCGTCGGCGGCGTAGCCGTCGGCCACCTCGCGGGCGATGCGGGCGGCGGCGACGTTCAGCTCGTGGGCGCGGTGGGCGATCCCGTACTCGGCGAGCACGAGCGAGAATCCGCCGAACGTGGCCGTCTCGACGGCGTCGACGCCGACGTCGAAGAAGGCGGCGTGCATGCTGGCGATGACGTCCGGGCGGGTGACGGCGAGGACCTCGGGGCAGCCCTCGAGGGTCAGCCCGCCGTAGTCGTCGGCGGTCAGGTCGAGGTCGTGCACGTAGGTGCCGAACGCACCGTCGAACACGACGACCCGTTCGGCGACGGCCTCGAGGTAGGTCGGCTTCGACATGAAGCAGCAAGGCTAACGGTGGGTGCCGGCCCGCCTCCGGAGCGTTCGGGCTCGGGCCGGGCGCCTGCGGCCGCATACTGGACGGCATGAGCCTCTCCGCCACGTTCAACCCGGCACCGTCGCTCGACCGTCTGGCCGACGTGGACGTCACGGTCTCGCGCACCGTCCCTCCCGGTACTGGTGCCGTCGGCGTACCGGTCGGCACGAAGGGGACGGTGCCGCGGTCGCTCGGCCTCGACCGCGCCACGCTGGCTGCGGTCGGGTTCGAGGGCCAGCTCGGCCAGACCCTCGTCGTGCCGCGCACCGGTGGCACGGTCATGGTGGCCGTCGGCGTCGGCGACGCCGGCCAGCTCACCACGGCCCTGCTGCGCGACGCCGCAGCGG
>JACCUL010000170.1 GCA_013811855.1 Acidimicrobiia bacterium | reverse complement strand
GTCTTCGCAGCGTTGGATGCCGAGGTAGCGGGTGTCGCAGCTCGGGCATTGGTAGACGGTGTCGGCTCGGGTCACGAGTGGCTCGACGGGTGCGGCCCGCCGCTGCCGCCAGGCGCGCTGGCGGCATCTGGTCGAGCAGTGGCGTTGGCGGCCGTCTGGCTTGAAGGCGACGTGGCACACCGGGCAGGTGATCGTCGCGGTGTCGTCGCGCACGAGGTTCACGCTGCTGCGCCGGTCTCGTCGTCGCGTTCGACGAGGACGCCGTTGTGGAACACGGCGCCGGCCCGGACGAGGGCGACGAGGTGCGGGCCGTTGACCGCCCGCCAGCGGTCCTCGGCGGCCTCGATCAGCTTGAACGCCATCGCCAACCCGGCGGCCCGAGACCCCGGGCCCTTGGTGACCTTGGTCCGCAAGCGCACGGTGGCGAACAGGACACGACAAAGTCGACGGGTTGGGCTGGGCTCGCTACAACGGGCGCCGTGGAACCCTCACTGCTCAATTACAACGAGGCCGCCGCCGAGCTCGGGATCGCTCGACGGTCGGTGGAACGGTTGGTTGAGGCCGGCTCGCTGCCGAGAGTCCGTATCGGGGCTGCGGTGCGCATCCGTCGCCAGGACCTCGACGATTACGTCGACGCGTTGGGCGGCGCGAGCGAGGCGAGGTCGGCGTGACTGCGACTTTGGCTCGTCGTCGCGGCCGCGACGGCGCGGCAGCGGTCACGTCGGCCGACGAGTTTCGGCTGGGCCGGGCGGACAGCGACAATCCGTGGCTGCGGGGATTGCCCGCTGTGTGCTCGGCACCGAAGCCGGCCGAGCTCGTCGCCGCCGAGGCTCGCCTCGACGACTTGCGGGCCGAGCAGTCAGCGTTGAGGGCGGGATACGAGGCGGCGATGGCCGGTGAGGACATGGCCCGCCTGACCGAGCTAAGGGTGCGCGGTGAGATTCTGCCGGCGCTGGTCGAGGCGGCCGAGCGGATGATGCTGGAGCGGCGCCGCAACTGGCTGGAGGCGAGCCGCGGGTTGCTGGTCCCGCACGGTCACCGGCTGAGCGACGAGCTCGAGGCCCGTCAGGAACAGCGGGATCGTCTCGACGTGGAGCTCGACCAGCTGCGTCATGCTCTCGCCGAGTTGAGGGCCCGGCGATGGCGATCGCCGACGAGCTCGGCCGGATCAATCGGCGGTTGGCGCCGCCGATCCCGTTGACGGGCCGTCTGCTGGCCGCCGGAGAGCGGGTGGTTTCGTGATGCGCAGCGGTGACATGGCGATCATCCTGGCGAGGATGGCGGCGATGCGCGCGGCGGGGGTGAAGGGCTATCGGGTCGAGGTGCGCCGTGTGGGCTGCGACGGGGTGATCGTGCGGGAGTTCGTGACGAGGGGCGAGGCGCTCGAGGAGTTCGCCCGTCACCGTCGGAGTCACCCGGACGACCTGACTCGCCTGGTGTTGTCGGAACGGGTCGACGACGGGTGGGTGGTGCGTTCGTCGTCGGTGGTGGCGGTTGAGGCCATGGCGCGTGATCTTGCGGTCCGCCGTCGGCGCGCCGGGGTGATGCGGTGAGCGGCGGGCCGCTGACGGCGGGACAGTGCTGATGGCCGCTGGCTCACCGTCGCAAGTCGGGGGCGATGTTGCGGCGTCGATGGTCCGTTGCACGGGCGCGTTGAAGTCCGCGGTTCGTGACTCGCTGACCGTGGCCGCCAAGACTGCCACGGCGACGATGTCGGACGCCCGCCGGCGTGGTCCGGGCCTGTCGGGCATGGGTGGAAGCACCAGACCGGGCATTCGGCGCCGGCGCGCGAGTTAGCCTCCGTTCAGGCAGCGGCGCACCGATCCGTCGATCTGCTTACCCCGGGAGGCGCACACGGGCTCATCCGATCGCCGTCCAGATGAAATCGTCGGTCTCGCTCGCGAAAGCAGGCATCGTTGATGAGGGAACCCGCTGGAAGCAGATGAACGCCGGGCCCTCAGCGCTCGCCGCCTGACGCACCGCCGGGCGCCGGTCATCGAGGGATCGCGTCCGGATAGCCTGCATGGATGGGTCTGTTCTGGGCGCGTGTTCTGCGTGCACTCGGTGCCGTTGGCGCCGTGTCGGGCTGTGGCGCGATGGCGGCCATGCTTCCCGGCGTGACCGCCAGCGCCTTTGGCGGGCTCGGCTTGGCCGGGTCGAGCGTGATCGGGCGGGCCCTGGTTCCGGTGGCCGAGCCGTTGTTCGTCGTGTCGGCGGTGTTGCTGGTTGTGGGTGCGTTGGCCTGTAGCTGGCTGGTGACCGTCATGGCTGGCGTCGGGAGCGCGTTGGCGTACTTGAGCATGTTCGTGCTCACCACCGGTGGGGGCTCGAGCATGGCGCGTATGGGGACGACGGGTGGCGCTCACGCCAACGGCCTGATGTTCGTCGTCGGCACAGCGTTGATTGTCGGTTCGTTCGTGGTCCCGCGGGTGCGCCGACATCGGGGGACATGCTCGCCCGTGCTCGCCGCGCTTGCCCGTTAGACGTCCCGCCACCTCTGATCATCCCGTTCAGGTTCTTCGGGTCAGCCGGGGACGGTCGCGTCGCCCGCTTGGGTCACGCCGAGCACGCCCGCGCCGATGAGCAGCGCGGCCCCAAACAGGTAGACGGTGGTGATGCCCAGGCGGTCGGCGAGGATGCCACCGGCGGCGATGCTGGCGAGGCGGCCGGTCTGCCAGACGACGTCGTAGAAGGCGAAGACTCGGCCGCGGAGTCGGTCGGGGATGGTGGTCTGCAGGACCGAGCTAATAGGTGACGTTGCCCGTGGAGGTGCCGATCCCGTAGACGGCTAGGGCGCCGAGGGCGACCGGGAAGCTGGTCGTGGCGGCCAGGGTGAGGTCGACGGCGCCGCGCAACAGGTAGGGGCCGAACAGCCAGCCGGGTCGGCGGACATCGCGCACGAGACGGCCGAGGACGAGGGGCCCGAGGCCGGCGCCCACGCCGATGGCCCCGAGGAGCAGCCCGAAGCGGCCGGCGCCGACGTGGAGGTGGTCCTGAGCCAGCACAACCAGCAGGGCCGAGGTCGCACCAGCGGACAGGGCGGCCAGTCCTTGCACCCCGGCCAGGGTGCCCAG
>JACCUL010000165.1 GCA_013811855.1 Acidimicrobiia bacterium | reverse complement strand
GCACGGCGGCGTCGTCGCCGGCGGCGGTCATCAACCCGAACGCGCCCTGGCACAGGCAGATGGCGGCGTCGAACTCGCCGTCGAACGGCAGCGTCCGGGCGTCGAGCCGCTCGAACGTTGCGCCGGGTGGCGCGTCACGGCGGGCCAGCTCGACGAACGGTTCGGCGATGTCGACGCCGTGCACGACGATCCCGCGTCGGGCGAGCTCGTAGGCGTGGCGTCCAGGGCCGCACCCGACGTCGAGCACATGCTCCCCCGCCCGCAATCCCAATGCACCGACCACGTGGTCGACCTCCTGCACCGTCCCCTTCGTGAACGAGTACCGCAGGTACGCCTCGCCCAGATGAGCCGCGATCGGCTCGAACCAGTGGTTCAACTCTTGGCGTCGGCCCAGGTGTTGCCCCACGCCACGTTGACCTCGAGGGGCACGTCGAGCTCGGCGGAGCCCCGCATCAGGTCGACGACGAGCGGGCCGACGACCTCTCGCTCGGACTCGGGCACCTCGACGAGCACCTCGTCGTGCACCTGCAGGACGAGGCGGCTGGCCACCTCGCGCTCCTCCAGCGCGGCGTCGACGCGCACCAGGGCGACCTTGAAGATGTCGGCGGCCAGCCCCTGGATGCCGGCGTTCATCGCCTGACGCTCCCCCGCCTGGCGGATGCGCCAGTTGCCGTTGAGCAGCTCGGGGATCGGGCGGCGGCGGCCGAACAGCGTCTCGGTGTAGCCCCGCTTGCGGGCCTCGACGACCGTGGCGTCCATGTACGCCTTGACGTTGGGGAAGGCCTCGAAGTAGGCGTCGAGGATCTTGGCCGCCTCCTCGGTGGCGATGTTCAGCCGCTGCCCGAGGCCGTACGCCTCCATCCCGTAGGCCAACCCGTAGGAGACCATCTTGGCCTTGGACCGCTGATCGAGCGTGACGTCGGCCGGCGCCACCGCGAACACCCGGGCCGCGGTGGCGTTGTGGATGTCCTCGCCGGACGTGAACGCGGCGATCAACCCCGGGTCGGCGGCGAGGTGGGCGATGCAGCGCAGCTCGATCTGGTTGTAATCGGCCACCAGCAGGCGGCTGCCGGGGGCCGGGATGAAGGCCTTGCGGAACAGCCGCCCCTCGTCGCGCCGGACCGGGATGTTGTGCAGGTTGGGCCGGTCCGAGCTGAGCCGGCCGGTCCGGGCCACGGTCTGGTTGAACGTGGCGTGGATGCGCCCGTCGGCGGCCACCTCGGCCAGCAACCCCTCGCCGTACGTGCCGCGCAGCTTCTCGGCCTCGCGGTACTGCAGCAGCGGACCGATGAACTCGGGCCACTCGTCGCGCAGCTTCTCCAACGTCGCGGCGTCGGTCGAGGCACCCGTCTTGGTCTTCTTGGTGGACGTCAGCCCGCGGCCGGCAGGCGGCGCGGCGTAGAGGATCTCGCGCAGCTGGATCGGCGAGTTGATGTTCAGGTCGTCGCGGCCCACGACGTCTTTGATGACACGTTCCAAGCGGTGCACGTCGGCCGTCAGTCGCTCGTAGAGCGCCCGCAGGTCGGCGACGTCGACGGCGATGCCGGCGTGCTCCATCCGCGCCAGGACGCGCACCAGCGGGTTCTCGATCGTGGCGTACAGGTCGGCCATTCCCTGGTCGGCCAAGTGGGCGGTGATCGGCTCGATCAGCTGGTGCACGGCGAGCGCCTCGCGCCCGGCCGACGTGGCCGGGTCGGCCGCCGCGCCATCGAGGTCGAGCTGGCCCCTGGCCGCCGGCTCGTCGGCCGGGGCGGCGAACCGCGTGTACCGCTCGACGAGGTGCGCCAGCTCGTAGCGCGCTTCGGCCGGGTCGAGCAGGTAGGCGGCGATCGCCGTGTCCAGCTCCAGCCCGACGATGTCGACGCCCCACTCGGACGCCGAGCGGATCAAGGCCTTGGCGTCGTGGGCCCGCAGCGGCGCGGAGGCGAGGGCGTCGCGCACGGCTCCGTCGTCGAGGTGGTCGGCAGGCACCCAGGTCACCGCGGCCGTCGCGCCGTCGGTGACCACGGCCAGGCCGCGCACGGCGCTGCGCCCGGCGTCGCCCTCCCACGACACGGCGAGGTCCACGGTGTCGAGGCCGCTGAGCAGTGCGGCGGACGCCGAGGGCGAGTCGCTGACCGTCACCTCGGGCACGAGCTGCTCCCGTTCCGACGCCGACAACACCACGGCCGCCGGTCCGAGCGCCTCGGCCATCCGCTCGGCGAACGTCCGGAACTCGAGGAAGTCGAAGAGTCGCCGGACCTCCTCCATGTTCGGCGTCATCACGAGCGACTCGGGCAGCTCGACCGGCGCGTCACGCCGCAGAATCATCACCTCGTGGTTCTTGCGCACCCGCTCCTCGTGCTCGGCCAGTGAGGCCCGCAACTTCGGCGTCTGCTCGTCGACGTGGTCGAAGATGCCGTCGAGCCCGCCGTACGTCGTGATCAGCTTCGCCGCCGTCTTCTCGCCGACCCCCGGCACCCCCGGCAAGTTGTCGCTGGGGTCGCCGCGCAGCGCCGCGTACTGCGGGTACATCGCCGGCGTCACACCCGTGCGCTCCTCGATGCCGGCCTCGTCGTAGAGCGCGTAGTCGCTGACGCCGCGCCGGTTGTAGAGCACCTTGACGTGGGGATCGGCGACGAGCTGGTAGGCGTCGCGGTCGCCGGTCACGATGACGACGTCGTCGCCGCGGGCCACGGCCTGCTCCGTCGCCGTGGCGATGAGGTCGTCGGCCTCCCACCCGGCCAGCTCGCACGTGGCCACGCCGAGCGCCGAGAGCACCTCGCGCACGAGGCCCATCTGCTGGCGCAGCGGGTCGGGGGCCGACTCGCGGTTCGCCTTGTACGTCGCGTCGGCCTCGTGGCGGAACGTCGGCTCGGGTCGGTCGAAGGCGACGAGCACGGCGTCGGGCCGCTGCTCCTTCAGCACGTTGATGAACATCGACGTGAACCCGAACACGGCGTTGGTCGTCTGCCCGCTGGCCGTCGACATGTCCTGCGGCAGGGCGAAGAACGCCCGATACACCAGCGAGTTGCCGTCGAGGAGGAGGAGCTTGGTCACGTCACGGTCGGAGGTCGCCGGCGATGATCTTCTCGGCGACGGCACGCATCTTGGAGCGCTCGCTCATCGCCGTACGCTGGATGAACGTGAACGCGTCCTGCTCGGTCATCTGGCACTGGTCGATGAGGATCCCCTTGGCCCGCTCGATGGCCTTGCGGGCCTCGAGTTGCTCACCGAGCGCGTCGATCTCGCCAGTCAGGGCGCGCAGCTCCCGGAAGCGACCGATGGCGACCTCGATCGCCGGCACCAGGTCGCTCTTCTGGAACGGCTTGACGAGGTAGGCCAGCGCGCCGGCGTCCCGCGCGTCCTCGACCACCTCGCGCTGGCTGAACGCCGTGAGGACGAGCACGCCGCAGAGCTTCTCGGCGTTGATCGTCCGGGCCGCCTCGAGCCCGTCCATGCCCGGCATCTTGATGTCGAGGATCGCCAGGTCGGGCAAGAGGCCGCGCACCAGCTCGACCGCCTCGTCGCCGCGACCGGTCTCCCCCACGACCTCGTAGCCCTCTTCCTCCAGGGTCTCGCGCAGGTCCATGCGGATGATGGCTTCGTCCTCGGCGATCACGACACGGATCGTCACACGGGGTCCTTTCGCAGTCGGGCCACCATTCAAGCTCAACCCGACAACTGATCGAGCAGGCGGTCCTGCTCGGCTTCCCGCTCGGCGATCTCGGCCAGCACGTGCTGGCGGTGCCGGGCCATGGCGTCGGCGTGGCGCCCGGCGTTCCTCGACTCGGCGGCGTCGAACGGTGCGTCCGACATCAGCGCCCGCAGCGCCAGATCGTCGGCCTCCTCGGCCAGCTGGGCCAGCTGGGCGTCCACGGTGGCCAGGTCGGTTCGCAGCTCGCGCAGCCGATCGCCGACCTTGCGCAACCTGCGTTCCAGCCGCCTCGACACCATCGGGGCGACGCTAGGTCGAGGGAACGTGACGAACGTCATGCCGCGGTGTGGTTGCGCCGGGCGGGCGGATCGGGCATGCTTGCTCTAGCTAGCACATCAGCCACAGGAGATAGCACCCCACCATGTCCGCACCCACCTTTGTCACCGAGCGCCTCGACCACTTCGAACGCTCCCTCCCGAGCATCCCCGCTCGCGTCTTCCACCTGCAACGCACGCTCGCCGGCGTCGCCTACGACCGCACCGCCGTCGTCGTCAACGCCATCAGCGACTCGACCCGCAACCTGCTGGAGACGGCGAAGGTCTCCGGTCGCACCG
>JACCUL010000105.1 GCA_013811855.1 Acidimicrobiia bacterium | reverse complement strand
GATGTTCGCTGACGACGCCGTCCAAGTCATGGGAGGCAACAACCTCCTCACCGGCGAGCACAAGGGCCGCGAGGCGATTCTCAGCATGTACGGCCGGCTGGGCGAGCACACCGGTGGCACGTTCCACGCGGCGCTGGAACGGGTCTTCGCCAACGACTCGATCACGGTGGCCCTCTATCACGGCACGGGCCAACGCGAGGGCAAGGCGCTCGACCAGCGCTTCGCCTTGCTGTTCGAGATCGCCAACGGACGCTTCGTGAAGATCACCGACCTGCCCGAAGACCCAGACGCCGAGGACGAGTTCTTGGCATAAAGGCAACAGCCGGGACTTCGAGCCGCGGGCCGTCGGCTAGCGGCTCTCGGCGAGCGTGGCGAGCTTGTCGATCGACATGGTCCAGCCCCGCTCGTTGTCAGCGGGCGACACCCCGGGTGGAAGGCCTTCGTGCAGGCCGACGAGGTCCGTGCCGCTGGCAGCATCGGTGAGCAGGTAGGTGATCTTCATCTCGCCCCTCATCGCGGGGTCGTCAGTTTCGAACTCGACCACCTCGACGACCTTCGAGTCCGGCACGAGCTCGACGAACCGGCCGTGGAAGGAGTCCGTCTGCGCGCTCGTCTTGCCAGCCGTCGTGGGCATCGCATAGGTCAATGAGATCCGGAACTCGCCTCCCTCCCGTGGGTCGAACACGTGGACCTCGCTCGTCATCCCGTCGGGCACCATCCAGTGCTGGACGGCCTGCGGGTCGAGCAATGCCCCGTACACGACCGAGGGAGAAGCCCGTATCCGTCGCTGCAACCGCGTCGTGCCCATGGACCAAGCTAACCACCGTCCCGATCGGAACAGCCAGGTCGCCCGATCGGCAGCTCCGACGCCACCGAACACGTGGTCGTTGAGGGCGGGCGACCGCGTAGCGTCAGACGATCGGTCGACTGATCCTGCTGAACGGCCCGCCGGCGAGCGGCAAGTCCACACTTGCCGCTCGGTTCGTGGACACCCATCCTCTCGCGCTCAACCTCGACATCGACGCGGTGCGAGGCATGCTCGGCGGCTGGATCACCCAACCGACCGACGCCGGCCTGTTGGCCCGAGCGATGGCCAAGACCATGGCGTCCACCGTGCTCGACGCCGGTCATGACGTCATCGTCCCGCAGTTCCTCGGTCGCCGGCAGTTCGTCGTCGACCTCGAGACGGTCGCCGACGCATCGGGCGCCGAGTTCGTCGAGGTTGCATTGCTGGCCACGCGACAGCAGATGCGCCTGTGGTTCGTTGAGCGTTCGACGTCGGCGATCGTCACCGCGACCCAGCGCGACGCACAGCTGCTCGTCGATCGGCCAGGCGGTTGGGAGGCACTTGATGAGATGTATGACGACTTCGTCGAACTGGTCCGCTCGCGACCACGCACGCGAACCATCCCTGCTCGCGACGGCGACACCGACGACAGCTACCGCCGCCTCGAACGGGCACTCGCCGGCGACCATGGGTCGGTTTCTTCGATGACCGGTCGATGCAATCTGCCTGAACGGAGCGCCCACGAGGAGTCGCCGTGAGCACGTTCACGATGTTCCCGAGTGATGAACAAGAACTGCAGGTGATGCTGCACGAAGCGAACGAGCTGCGGCGGGCGAGGGGACTCCAGCAGCTCGAACCGTGGTGGCGGGGACAGCGCCGGGATCTGTTCGGTCCTCGTCGTCTCGTCGCCGCCAGGCGCCTACTCCTCGGGCTCGTGCACCGCTCACACACCGGTACCCGACGACCGGTTCACGGTCCTGGCCGATACGGCGTTGGCCGTTGACCGTCCGAGAACGCCTCACCGACGACGCGTCTCGAGACGTGCTTGACCCCTGGCCGGCGTGGTCCTGGTCTCAGGCGCCGCCGGGAAACCGTGTCAGCGTTGGTTGACGCCGTTGGAGACGTCAGTCTAGGCTGACGATGTGCAGGAGCTGATCGGCCTGAACGACGCAGTGGACAGCCGCGACCCGGCGGTCGGGCTCGGGGCGGTGTCGGCGCTGCGTCGGCTGGTCGACGAACTCGAGGAACTGCACGTGGACAACGCTCGCGGTCTCGGGTGGTCGTGGCAGGCCATCGCCGAGGCGCTCGGGGTCACCCGCCAGTCCGTCCACAAGAAGCATCATGTGCGCCGGCGCCCCCGGAGGTGACGACCGACGTGTTCGACCGCTGCGACTCGAACACGATCGCGGTGTTCGACACCGCCCTGGCCGAGGCCCGTCGACTCGGCCACAACCACGTCGGGACCGAGCACCTACTCCTCGCCCTGGTGCGGCACCGCGAAGTCCTGCCTGATGTGGTCGCCGCGCTCCTTCCTCGCCGCCCCGACGTGTTGACCGTCGCGCTGGAATCGATCCTCGACGGGCCACCATCCCGTGACGCCGAACTGCTCAAGGCGCTCGGCATCGACCTAGACCAAGTTCGTGCCTCGGTCCGCCAGATGTTCGGCAACGACGCCGTCGAGCAGCTCGCGCGCCGACCTGTGCACCAGCCGTGG
Source organism: Acidimicrobiia bacterium (assembly GCA_013811855.1). Lineage (GTDB taxonomy): Bacteria > Actinomycetota > Acidimicrobiia > Acidimicrobiales > Ilumatobacteraceae > JALZMG01. Next base: position 589 of record JACCUL010000105.1, on the reverse strand, counting down.
CAGCCATGGCGGCGTCCAAGTCGCCGGTGCATGTCGCTCCTCGCGGGCACGATGGGCGTCGCGCGCGGCGTCAAGCTGGCCCTGGAGCACGCCCGCCACGACGCCGATCGACGCCATCGAGCCGGCATCGACCCCGCCGGGCTGCTGCTCGGGATGGTGGAGGTCGAAGACGCGCTGGCCAATCGATTGCTCCGCAGTGTGGGTGTCGATCCTTCGGAGGTCCAGCAAGCACTGCTCGATGCCGCAGGCTGACACAGCTTTACATCGTCGGCCAGGGATCCACCCTCGGCGAGCCACCGCGATCGGCGGCCCAGAGTGCGGCGCCGATGGCGCCGGCGTGGACGCCGAGCACGGCCGGCACGACCTCGTACCACTCGGCGGGCACGAGCACGCAGTGCCGTCGCACCGCGGCGGCGATGGCGTCGATCAACGCTCCACCCGCCTCGGCCATCCCGCCACCGATGACGATCCGCTCCGGCATGAGCACGGTCACCATGTTCGCCAGCCCGAGGCCGATGTGGTCGACGACGACGGCGATCGCCGCCGCGGCTCGCTCGTCGCCTGCCGCGGCGGCGGCGAAGGCCGCCTC
>JACCUL010000094.1 GCA_013811855.1 Acidimicrobiia bacterium | reverse complement strand
GCGACGTCTCGGTGAGCCCGTAGATCTGGACGAACTCCCAGCCCAGCTCGGTCTCCGTGCGCTCGATGGTGCGAGTCGGCGGCGGCGCGCCGGCCACGACGATGCGGACCCGGTCGCGGCCGGGGATGTCGCCATCCCATTGGGCGGCGGCGTCGAGGACCATGTTCAACACGGCCGGCGCGCCGCACATCAGGGTCACGCCGTGGCGCTCGATGCGCCGCAGGATCTCGGTGCCGTCGACCTTGCGCAGCACGATGTGCTGGCCGCCCATGCCGGTGACGGCGTAGAGCATCCCCCAGCCGTTGCAGTGGAACTGCGGCAGCGTGTGCAGGTAGACGTCCCGATCGCTGACACCGAGGTGCCACCCGAACGTCGTGGCGTTGAGCCAGAGGTTGCGGTGGGTCAGCTGCACGCCCTTCGGACGCGCCGTCGTGCCCGACGTGTAGTTGATCGTCGCCGTCGCGTCCTCGTCGCCGGGCCAGGGCTGCGGCTCGGCGCCGGGGCGCAGCAGCGCGCCGTCGGATTCGTCACCGATCACGAAGCGGTGCTCGGCGCCGACGTCGGCCAGCGTTGCCTCGAGCTCCGGATCGACGATCAGGACGCAGGCCCCGCTGTGGCCGACGATGTAGCGGACCTCCTCGGCGGCGAGCCGGAAGTTGATCGGCACGAGGATGCGGCCCGAGCCGGACACGCCGAACAGGGCGGTGATGAGGCGGGCCGAGTTGGGGCTGACCATGGCCACCCGCTCGCCGACACCGATGTCGAGCTCGTCGAGCCCGGCCGCCAGCGCCCGCGCCCGTCGCGCTACGTCCCCGTACGTGAGCGACCCCCACGACGGTGCGGGCTGATCGGGCTCGTCGATGATGCCGATGCGCTCGGGGTACAGCAGCTCGGCGCGGCGGAGGAAGTCGTTGACGGTGAGCGGGACCTTCACACGGGTGTCCTCTCTTGGTCGGCCGCCACGGGAGGTTGTGTGGCGGACGCCACGGGGGGCGGTGTGGCGGACGCCACGGGAGGGTGTGTGGCGGACGCCACGGGTGGCCACGGCCTGGTGCGCTCGACCCGGAGCGCCAGCTCCAGCAACAGCGGCTCGGTGTGGTGTCGACCGATCACCTGCAGCCCGACGGGCAGTCCGTCGACGGCACCGGCCGGGATCGACACGGCCGGGTTGCCAGCCAGGTTGGCGGGGAACGTGAGGCGGCCGTTGTTGCCGGCTCCGGTCTCGACGCCGCCGAACGTGTCGGGCAGCGGGCCCTCGGCGGTGAAGGCAACGTCGGGGTTGCTCGCCGTGATCACGAGGTCGACGCCGTCGACAGGATCGAAGATGCGCGCCATCGCCTCGTTGACTTCGACCCGCCGGTCCTCGATGCGCGCCCACACGTCGGCGTCGTACCTGCCGGCCGTGGCCTCCAGGCCGTGGCGGACCTCCGGCGTGAGGTCGTCGGCGCACTCCGGCCACAGGTCGGCGAGCTGGGCGGCGATGGCGATCATCCCGCTGACCGACCACGCCGCGCCCATGCGGGGCAGGCCGGTGTCCAGCTCGTCGATGCGCTCCAGGCCGGCGTCGGCGATCAGCGCGGCGGCGGCGGTCTCGAGGTGCTCCCACACGGACGGGGCCACGGTGGCGCCGCCCCAGTCGGCCACGACGGTGGCGCGGAGCCCGGCGAGCGCGTCGCCGAGCGACCCCAGGCCGGCCTCCCACCCGTCGACGCGCGGCAGGCTGAGCGGATCGCGGGGATCGTGGCCGTTGGCGACGTCGAACCACCGGGCCGTGTCCCGGACCGAGCGGGAGAGGCAGCCGATCGCCACGGTCAGGTTGCCGTAGCGAGCGCTGGGGGAGCGAGGGATGCGCCCGAACGTGCCCTTCAGCCCGAGCAGCCCGCAGAACCCAGCCGGGATGCGGATCGAGCCCCCGCCGTCTCCGCCCGTGGCCAGCGTGACCAGCCCGCCGGCGACGGCCGCCGCCGAACCACCCGACGAGCCGCCGGGTGTGCGGGTGAGGTCCCAGGGGTTGCGCGTCGTGCCGTGCAGCTTGGTGTGCGTGCAGTTGATGGCGCCGAACTCCGAGGCGGTCGTCTGGCCGGCGAGCACGGCCCCGCCGAGGTCGCGGAGGCGTTGGACCATCGTCGACGTCCCGGTGGCGATGCGGTCGGCCAGCGGCACTGACGCGTGGGTCGCCGGCCACCCGGCCACCAGGTCGAGCTCCTTGACGCCGATCGGCACGCCGCCGAACGGCAGGTTGACGTCGGCGACGCCGGCGGAGATCGTGGCGTGCTCGCGATCGAGGTGGCACCAGGCGTTGAGCGGGCTGGCATCGATCGCCGCGAACGTGGCCTGGAGCTCTTCGGCCGGCGACCGCTGACCGTGCCGAAACGCTTCGACGAGCGAGCAGGCATCACCCTGCCACGGTGCATCCCCCACGGAGCCGGACGGTAGTCGCGACGGACGGTCGACCCACCTCCCGGCCATTGGCCGCGCTCGACGTCGGCGACCTCGCTGCGCCGAGGGGCCTCGCCTGCCGGCTCGGCCGCCGCCATGATGGAGGCCGCATGGGCGATACCCGCCGCTTCCTGGGACTGGAGCCGACCGATGACCCGGCTCGCTGGCGCCTGCCCGTCGTCAACGGGATCTGCACGATCAGATGACCCAGGCGCGGGCGGTGTGCCGGGTCGGCGATCGCGAGATCCTGACCGTCAACGCCGCTCTGGGCCACCGACCCTTCGACCGGAGTGGGCACTCCAGCCGTTCCCCACCGACATCCCGCCGCCCGAGGCCTGCCCACTGCGCCAGCACCAACCGCTTAGGTGCCCGCTTCGAAGAGCGCCTGGCCGTGGGGCGACCATGGGAGGAACTGGACGGCACGACGACCGACGGTCGCACCGTCCTGTGGGCCCGCCTCCGTGACGTGGGCGCCGACCTCGATAGCGCCGGGCTCGCCATCCTCGGCGACTACGTCCCGTTCGGCGTTGGCCAGGCGCTCGGCATCAGGGGCGGAGGGAACAGCCTCGACAACACGCTGCGCATCGTCGAGCTGGCGTCGAGCGACTGGGTCCTGCTCGACATCTCCGTGCACGCCGTCGCCCGGGGCTTCGGCCACGGCCTGGCCCACATGTTCGCCAGGGATGGCACGTTGCTGGCCACCGCCAGCCAGAGCTGATCGTGCGCTACTGGAACTGAGGATCGCCCGTGGTTGCGTCGGGCGTTGTCGGTCGATCGTCACTCGACGACGATGGTCCCCTCCATCTGGGGATGGATGTTGCACACGTACTTGTAGGTGCCCGGCTCGTCGATGACGAGCTCGGCGGTCTCGCCTCCTGCGATGTCCATATCGAACGTCCCGTCCTCGGCCGTGACGGTGTGGTCGGCGTCGTCCTCGTTGACGACCGAGATCGGTGACCCGGCCGCCACGGTCAGGTTCTCCGGGAAGGCGAAGCCGGAGATCGTCAGCGTCTGCTCATCGCCACCGCCTTCCGTGTCGGTCGGATCGGTACCGGTCGGTTGGGTGGTCGCCCCGCCACCGGTCGTGGCGGGGGCGTCGGTGGCGGGGGCGTCGGTGGCCGGGGCGTCGGTGGCGGGGGCGTCGGTCGCCACCGGCGGCGTGGCGCCGGACGTGGTGTCAGCACCTTCGTCGTCGTCGCCACACGCCGCGAAGGCGGTCAACACCAGCACGGTCGTCGCCATCATCGTCGCTGCTCGTCGCACAGGTCCTCCTGGGCCCGCTCGGGCGTCGACGGACGTACCCCGTGGCGAGCTGAGCTAGACACCGGACCATGACCTTGCCCGTTCGAGCCGGGATGACGGTGCCGTTGCCCGGTCCGCTCCACAGTCATCGCGACCAGCTGATCGAGCTGGCCGACCTCGGATACACGGACATCTGGTCCGGCGAGGCCGACGGCGCCGACGCCTTCACCCCGCTGACCCTGGCTGCGGCATGGGAGCCCCGGCTGCGGCTCGGGACGGCGATCGTGCCTGCGTACACGAGGTCGCCGGCCTGCCTGGCCCAGTCCGTGGCCTCGCTCGCCGACGCCGCGCCGGGCCGGTTCGCCATCGGCATCGGCTCGTCGAGCGACGTCATCGTCGAGCGGTGGAACGGCGTGCCGTTCGTCGAGCCGTACAAGAAGGTGCGTGACGTGGTCCGCTTCCTGCGCGACGCGCTGTCCGGCGAGAAGGTCTCGACCCGCTACGACACGTTCGAGGTGCAGGGCTTCCGGCTCGGCATCCGGCCCGAGCAGCCGCCTCCGATCCTCGTCGCCGCGCTCCGCGAGGGCATGTTGCGGCTGGCCGGCCGGGAGGCCGACGGGGCGATCATCAACTGGTTGGCGCCGACGGACGTCCCGACCGTCGTCGGCGTGGTGCGCGACGCCGCCGGCGACGCGGAGCGCGAGATCGTCGCCCGCATCTTCGTGTGCCCGAGTGAGGACGCCGAAACCGTCCGGGCCGGGGCCCGGTTCGCCATCGCCGCCTACCTCAACGTGCCGGTGTACGCCGAGTTCCACCGGTGGTTGGGGCGCGGGGAGCAGCTGGCCGGCATGTGGCAGGCGTGGGCGGCCGGTGACCGCAAAGCGGCCCTGGCGGCGATCCCCGACGAGGTCGTCGACGACCTGGTCGTCCATGGTTCGCCGGAGCACTGCCGTCAACGCGTGCAGCAGTACTTCGACAGCGGGGTGACCACGAGCAGCCTGGCGATCCTGCCGTTCGATCGGGACCTGCTGTTCCGTGACGCGGCCCGGTTGTTGGCGCCGTCCGGCGCGAGCGGCGCGACCGCCTGATCAGGCGGCCCGGCGACGGGGCGGGCGCAGCG
>JACCUL010000056.1 GCA_013811855.1 Acidimicrobiia bacterium | reverse complement strand
TGCTGCTCAACTCGTGGCTCGACCGCGACCTCGGCGTCGCCGGGCGCGTCGTCGGCCCCGACGGGGCGGTCAGGCTCATCCACGTCGACACGCCGATCGCCCGGGTGCCGCAGCTCGCCATCCACCTCGATCGCGACGTCAACGAGCGCGGCCTCGTCCTCGACCGTCAGGCCCACCTCTCGCCCGTGTGGGCCACCGAACCCGACGCCGACTTCAACGCCTGGCTCGCCGAGCGCACCGGCGGCCCGGTCCCGACGTGGTGGGAGCTGTGCCTCTGCGACGTCCAGCCGGCGGCCGTGCTCGGCGCCGACCGCTCCCTCCTCGCCAGCGGCCGGCTCGACAACCAGGTCTCGTGCTGGGCCGCCGTCGAGGCCCTCGTCGGGGCCGAGCCCGGAGAGGCCACGGCGATGATCGCCCTGTTCGATCACGAGGAGGTCGGGTCGGACAGCACGACCGGCGCGTCGGGCCCCTTCCTGACGACGGTCATCGAACGGCTGCACGACGCCGCCGACGGCACCCGCGACGACCTCCACCGGCTCCTCGCCATGTCGAGCTGCGTGTCGGCCGACAACGCCCACGCCGTCCACCCGAACTACCCGGAACGCCACGACCCGGACCACGCCCCGACCGTCAACGGCGGACCGGCGGTCAAGCTCAACGCCAACCAATGCTACGCCACGTCAGCCGAGACGGCGGCCCGCTTCGTCCGGGCCTGCGAGCGCGCCGGCGTGCCGCACCAGGTCTTCGTGTCCCGCAGCAACATGCCGTGCGGTTCGACGATCGGGCCGTTGACGGCGACCCGTCTCGGCATCGCCACCGTGGACGTCGGCGTGCCCCAGCTGTCGATGCACTCGGCCCGCGAGCTGTGCGGCGTCGAGGACCCGGCCTGGCTGGCCGCCGCGCTCGGCGCCTACTTCGCCGGCGACTGATCGAGCGACGACGGGTTGGGCCGGCCGAGCTGCGCCTGGGCGGCGTCGAACAGCTCCTGCAGCGCGGCGTGGAGGTGAGCCGTCACGTCGTGAACCATGGCCCGGGGCACCCGACCACCGGCGGGCACGGCGGCCGTGATCGGCGGTCCGACGATGACCCGCACGGTGCGCGGCCGGATGAACCTGGCCCCCTTGGGCATGACCCGCTCCGAGCCGCCGATGCCGACCGGCACGATCGGGACGCCGGCCCGCAGCGCCACGTAGGCCGCGCCGTCGAACAGCGGCTGGACGACGGGGCCGCTCTTGCGCTCGCCCTCCGGGAAGAGCACCAGCGGCTCACCACCCTCGAGCACGAGCGTGCAGCGCTTCAGCGCCTCGCGATCGGCCGTGCCGCGGGTGACGGGGAAGCCCCCGAGCGACGACAGCAGCCAGGCCGACGCCGGGTGCTTCCACAGGGAGTCCTTGCCCATGAAGCGCAGGCGGCGTCGGGTGACGCAGGCCGAGATCGGCGTGTCCATGTTCGATCGGTGCACGGGCGCGAGCACGAACGCGCCGGTGGCCGGGATGTGGTGACGTCCCTCGACCCGGGCGCGTGTCCAGAGACGGGTGAACACGACGATCAACGTGCGGGCGACGACGTAGAAGGCCCGACTCCCCCGGCCCTGCCCGGCCATGAACGACGAGATGCGGGTCATTGGTCGTCGAGGAGCGAGATCACGTGGTCGACGACGTCGTCGACGCCCAAGCCCGTGGTGTCGACGACATAGGCGCCGTCGGCGGCCCGGAGCGGGCCGTCCTGGCGGCTCATGTCCCGGCGGTCCCGCTCGGCGATCGACGACTCGACCTCGTCGACGTCCCCGCCGATCTCGCCGACGCGACGCTCGGCCCTGGTGCGCGGCGAGGCCGTGACGAACAGCTTCAACAGGGCGTCCGGGAACACGACGGAGCCGATGTCGCGACCCTCGATCACCCCACCGCCGTGCTCGTCCGCCCATCGTCGTTGGCGGGCTCGCAGCTCCTCGCGCACCGGGCTGTTGGCGGCGACGGCGCTGACCGCGTCCGTCACCTCGCGCGTGCGGATGGCCGCCGTGGCGTCCTGGCCGTCGACGACGACGCCGGCCTCCGACACGTCCATCTCCAACGCCTCGGCGAGCTCGGCGACCCGTTCGTGATCGGTGACCGGAATGCCCCGGCGCAACGCGGCGAACGCCACGGCGCGGTACATCGCCCCGGTGTCGAGGTAGTCGAGGCTGAGCCGGTGGGCCAACGCCCGCCCGACCGTGCTCTTGCCCGCCCCCGCCGGCCCGTCGATGGCGATGACCCTGCCCGCCATGTTCGACACTGTCACCACGAGGTGCCCACGGGCCGTCCTTCGTCGTAGCCGGCGCCGCTCTGCACGCCGACCACGGCGCGCTCGTGGAGCTCGGGCAGCGTGGCCGCGCCGGCGTACGTGCACGCCGACCGCAGGCCGGCGACGATCTGGTCGAGGATGTCTTCGACGCCCGGCCGCTCCGGGTCGAGGTACATTCGCGAGGTGCTGATGCCCTCCTCGAACAGCTCTTTGCGGGCCCGCTCGAACGCACTCTCGGTCGCCGTGCGGTGCTTGACGGCACGGTTGGAGGCCATGCCGAAGCTCTCCTTGTAGAGCCGGCCGTCGGGGTCGCGGAGCGTATCGGCCGCCGACTCGTACGTGCCGGCGAGCAACGTGCCGAACATCACGCTGGCCGCGCCGCCGGCCAGGGCGAGCGCGACGTCGCGGGGCCAGCGGATCCCCCCGTCGGCCCAGATGTGGTGCCCGAGTCGCGCCGCCTCGGCACTGCACTCGACGATGGCGGAGAACTGCGGCCGGCCGACGCCGGTCATCATGCGCGTCGT
>JACCUL010000055.1 GCA_013811855.1 Acidimicrobiia bacterium | reverse complement strand
TCACCGCACGCCGCGCCGATCAGCGCGGCGGCGGCGAGGACGGCGAAGGCTCGAACACGGAAAGTACGGGTACGCATGTTCCCCCTTTGTGTGGTCGGCGGCTCCTGGCGGGCGGCCACCGGACGGTCCCACAAACGTAGCAAACAACCGCCCCGGGGTCAGCGAGCGCGGCACAAGGCCGGAACTGTGAGCTGTCGATACGGATTTCCGCCGCTTCAGCTCACACTTCCGCCACGCCAGCGAGGGGGTGTCGCTCTTATCGTGGGCGGCATCGGCGATCCACCAGTCCTCGCGCCGGCCGTCGACGTGCACGGCCTCGTCAAGCGGTACGGCGCGTTGACGGCCGTCGACGGCATCTCGTTCGATGTCCGCCCGGGCGAGATCTTCGGCTTCCTCGGGCCCAACGGCGCGGGGAAGTCGACGACGATCAAGATGCTCTGCACGCTCGCCAACCCGTCGGCCGGGTCGGCCCGGGTGGCCGGCCACGACGTCGAGACCGAGCGCCTCGACGTGCGGCGCAACATCGGGCTCGTGTTCCAGGACACGACGCTCGACCAGTACCTGACGGCCGAGCAGAACCTGCGCTTCCACGCCGAGCTGTACGGCATGGACCGGGCGACCGTGCCGGAACGGATGCGCCAGGTGCTCGAGATGGTCGGGCTGTGGGAGCGACGGGCCGGCAAGGTGCGCACGTTCTCGGGCGGCATGCAACGCCGGCTCGAGATCGCCAGGGGCCTCATGCACTCGCCGCGCGTCCTGTTCCTCGACGAGCCGACGGTCGGCCTCGATCCGCAGACCCGATCGAGCATCTGGTCGTACATCGACGAGCTGCGCGAGCGCGAGGAGATCACGATCTTCCTGACGACCCACTACATGGACGAGGCCGAGAACTGCGACCGCATCGCCATCATCGACGCCGGCCGCCTGGTCGTGCTCGACACGCCCGATGCGCTGAAGGCCAGCATCGGCACCGATCGCGTGCAGATCGCCACCGAGGACGACGCCGCCGCCATCACGGCGTTGCGCCAACGTCTCGGGCTCGACGCCGAGATGCACGAGGGCCTCGTCACGATCGCCGTGCCCGACGGCCACCACTTCGTGCCCCGACTGTTCGCCGAGCTCGGCGTGCCGATCCGCTCCGTCCAGGTCGCCCGGCCGTCGCTCGACGACGTCTTCATGTCCTACACCGGCCGCACGATCCGCGACGCCGAAGCCACCGCCGTCGACGGCATGCGCACGTTCATCACCGCGAGTCGGCGGTGAGCGTGATCGTCACCGACCGCGTTGTCCCGGTCCGCGTCGTTGATGCCGGGTGGCGGCAGGACTACCGCGGCGTCAAGGTCGTGTGGCAGCGCGAGCTGTTGCGTGTCGGGCAGGACCGGCTGCGGGTGGTGTCGGCGCTGCTGCAGCCGGTGCTCTTCCTGTTCGTGCTCGGCACGGGCCTGGCGTCGCTGACCGACCGCACGACGGGCGAGGTGTCGCTGCGCACGTTCATGTTCCCGGGCGTCCTGGCGACGTCCGTGCTGTTCACGGCGACGTTCTCGGCGATGAGCATCGTGTGGGACCGCGAGTTCGGCTTCCTGCGGGAGATGCTCGTGGCGCCCATCCGGCGGGGTGCGATCATCGTCGGCAAGGCGCTCGGCGGCGCCACCGTGGCCACGTTGCAGAGCCTCGTGATCCTGGCCCTGGCCGGCGTCGTCGGCGTGCCGTACGACCCGGTGATGCTGGTGGTGCTCGTCGGCGAGCTGTTCTTGCTGTCGATGATGCTGTGCGCCGTCGGGCTCGTGCTCGCCGCACGGGTGCAGCAGATGCAGTCGATGATGGCCGTGATGCAGATGATGCTGCTGCCGATGTCGTTCCTGTCGGGGTCGCTGTACCCGATCGGTGGCCTGCCCGTGTGGCTGAAGACGCTGACCCTGCTCAACCCCGTGACCTACGCGGTGCACCCGATCCGCAGCATCGTGTTCGACCACCTCGACGCGCCGGCGGCGGACATTGCCCGGCTCAACGCACCGATCGAGTGGCTCGGCTGGACCGTGCCGGTCGCCGTCCAACTCGCCATCGTCGTCGTGCTGGCCAGCGTGCTCCTGCGCCTCGCCATCGCCCAGTTCAACCGCGCCGAGTGACTCGGCGCCTACGGCAGGCGGCCGTGGCGGTGCAGGGTGCGGGAGATGGCTTGCTCGCGGACCCAGTGGACGAGTTCGACGCGCCCGTGCGGTGACGGTCGGCCGACGGCCGCCCAGATGCCGCGGTCGACACAGCCGCGTCGCAGTGCGTCGGTCGGCTCGTCGAGGAAGCGCACGCGATCGGTGCTGTCGAGCCGGGCCAGGAACGCCTCGTCGCCGGTCGTGCGCCCGTCGACCTCGACCGTCTCGACACCGGTGATCCGAGCGGCCAGGCGGATCCGCTCGAGCCCGATCGACTCGCCGCGATGGTGGACGACGACCCGCGGGACCGGCCGGTGGCGCAGCACGTTCGACTCCGCCGCCAGGCCCGTCGGGTCGTGGTCGACGGTGAACCACGTCGCCCACCAGTGCTCGTAGGACCGCCGGACGGCGTCGATCGGCCAGCTGGCCGGCTCGTCGATGCGGGCGAACTGCAGGACGTAGCTCGGCCCGCCGGCCTTGGTCCCCGCGCCGACGGACGACCGTTTCCACCCGCCGAACGGTTGGCGCTGCACGACGGCCCCGGTGATCCCCCGGTTCACGTACGCGTTGCCGACCTCGACCCGCGCGGTCCACTGGTCGATCTCGGCCGGGTCGAGTGAGTGGATGCCGCCGGTCAGCCCGAACGTCGAGTCGTTCTGGATGGCGATGGCGTGATCGAGGTCGTCGGCGCGGAGCACGCCGAGCACGGGACCGAAGCACTCCGTGCGGTGGAACCACGACCCGGGTCGCACGCCGACGCGCACGCCCGGTCGCCACAACCGGCCGGAGTCGTCGAGCGGGTGCGGTTCGACGAGCCACGACTCGCCGGGGTCGAGGTCGGCGACGGCGCGGGCCAGCGGGCCGCTCGGC
>JACCUL010000042.1 GCA_013811855.1 Acidimicrobiia bacterium | reverse complement strand
CCTGCGCGACCGCACGCCGGTGTTGGCCGCCGAGCCCGGCGCCGACGGCGTGGACATCGTCACCGACGACGGTCGCACGCGGGTCGACGCCGTCGTGCTCGCCGCCGACGCCTGGACCGAGCGGTTGGTGGCACCGCTCGGCGTCGGGCTGCCGCTGTACGTCCAGCTGGCCCAGGTGACGTACTTCGCCGTCGCCGACCCGACCCCGTTCCGCCCCGGCGCCTTCCCGGTGTGGATCTGGATGGACAACCCCAGCTACTACGGGTTCCCCGAGTACGGCCTGGCCGACACGATCAAGGCGTCCGAGGACTGCGGCGGCCCGCCCGTCGACCCCGACCAACGGGGGTTCGAGCCGGAGGAGCCGGTCGAGCGACGTCTCACGTCGTTCGTGCGCGAGCTGTTCGGCGACCTCGTCGGACCAGCGCGGCAGACGTCGACGTGCCTGTACACGCTGACCGCCGACCGGGACTTCGTGCTCGATCGCGTCGCCGACCACCCGAACGTGGTCGTCGCGCTTGGCGCGGCCCACGGGTTCAAGTTCGCCTCGTGGTTCGGGCGCACCGCCAGCGCGCTCGCCCTCGATCCCTCGTTGGCGGTCGACGACGGGTTCGCGCTGGACCGGTCAGGCCTGGGCGCCCCCGTCGACCCCGCCGCCTGGCTCGTGTGAGGGAGCGAGCACGCTACGCCAGCTGCTCGAGTGCGGCGAGCGCACCTGCCGCCAGGTCCTCGGTGTTCTGGCGGAACGTGTCCAGCACGTCCTCGGCCGGACCGTCCCCCATCGCCCCGTGGAGGTAGCGGGCGTACACGCCCTCGCTGATCACGGCCAGCCGCCACGACGAGAAGGCGACGTAGTAGGCGACGCCCGACACGTCCCGACCGGTCCGGCGGGCGTAGCGCTCGAGCAGCTCCGCGTAGGTCGGGAAGCCGTCCAACCCGCTCGGATCGTTGTGACGGCCGCCGCCGGCGTCGGGATCGGTCCAGGTGACGCCGAGGTACCCGACATCGGCCAGCGGGTCGCCGAGCGTGCACAGCTCCCAGTCGAGCACGGCGGCGATCCGCCCCGCGTCGACGTTCGTCAGGCAGTTGCCGAGCCGGTAGTCGCCGTGGGCCACGACCACGCCGCGCTGCGCGGGGATCCGTCGGGCCAGCCGCGCCGCGACCTCCTCGACCGCCGGGAGCTGGCGCGTCTTGGAGTCGGCCCACTGCCGGCTCCAGCGCTTGAGCTGGCGCTCGACGTAGTCGTCGCGACGAGCCAGATCACCGAGGCCGACCTCGTCGACGTCGACGGCGTGGAGATCGGCGAGCACGTCGATGAGATCCTCGGCGACGCGCCGCCGGACGTCCGTGGCGAGGTCGGCGGCGGCGGCCTGGCTGTCGAGCACCACTCCCTCGACGTGGCTCATCACGTAGAACGGCGCGCCCGAGATGGCGTCGTCGGTGCACACGGCGAGCGCGTCCGGCACCGGCACCGCGGTCGGCGCCAGCGCGGCGATGACGCGGTGCTCCCGGGCCATGTCGTGGGCCGTGGCCAGCACCGAGCCGAGCGGTGGCCGGCGCAGGACGACGGTGTGGCCACTGTCGTCGGTGACGAGGTAGGTGAGGTTGGACCGTCCGCCGCCGATCGGCTCGAACCGGAACGGTGCGGCCAGCCCCTCGACGTGCTCGACCAGCCACGCCGACACCGGGTCGACATCGATCCCCGGCGGCACCCCGTCAACGTAGTTGCAGCTGCGTCCTTCTCGTCAGCGAAAGCGACCCATACGGTCACTTTCGCTGACCCGAACGGGCCGTGGGACGCTCCGCGCGTCGGTCAGCCGGGGCGGCCGACGCCGGTGACGTTGCCCCAGTTCACCGTGGTGTAGCTGACCACACTGCCCGAGTTGGGGGCGTGGATCGCCTGTCCGCCACCGAGATAGATCGAGACATGACTGATCGGCGAGTAGTAGAAGATCAGGTCGCCGGGTTGGGCCTGGGATTCCGCCACGTGGGGCACGGTGGCGTACTGCGCCCGTGACTGGTGCGGCAGGTAGACGCCGGCCTGGGCCCAGGACCACGACGTCAGGCCGGAGCAGTCGAAGGCGACCCCGGGGATGGCCTTGGCGTACACGTACGGCACGCCGAGCTGGCTCCTGGCCGCGGCGATGGCCGTGTCGGACCGACCGGAGACGGGCGGTGGATCCGACGGGGGGTCGACCGGACCGGGGTCGACGACCGGCGTGACATCGTCGTCGTCGTCGGGCGTCGGCGCAGGCGCCGGTGTCTGGTCGTCATCGTCGGTGGGCGTCGGCGCGGGCGCCGGCGCGTCGGGCGTGGGCGTCTCGGGCTGCTGCTCCTCGGCGCGGCGGCGGGCCCCCTCGGCCTCGCGCTGCATGCGCTCGAACGACTCCCTGGCCCGCCGTTCCTCCTCTTCTACGAGTGCCTGCTGGTACTCGGCCTCGGCGTCCTCGCGAGCCGCTTGGTATTCGGCCTTCGTCTCGTCGGTGGCCACTTTGGCCGCCTCGATCTGCTCGGCCTTGGCGGCGGCATCTTCACGCAGCTGCGCGAGCTCGTCGCGGTCCTCCTCGAGATCCGACACGAGCTGGTCGAGCTCGTCGGTCGTTGCGGTCCCGGTGCTGAGGGCGACCCGGGACAGCTCGTCTCGGGTCAGGCCGTCGGTGATCTCGGTCGTGTCGGTGAAGAGCGGCCCTAGGCCGTTGGTCCCGGAATCCATGTACGCCTGGACGGCCATGTCGGCCAGCGAGCCGCGCAGCTCGGCGACCTGGCTCTCCCGGGTGGTGACCCGCTTCTCGGCCTTGGCGATCGCCGCGTCGAGCTGGTTCTTCTCGTCGATCGCCGTGACGTAGTCCTCGGCGAGGATGTCCGACCGCTCCTCCAGACGGGCGAGCTCGTCGACGATCTGCTCGACGCGCGCCTTCTCGTCGGCGGGACTGGCGGAGACAGGGGCGGCGTTGGTCGCGGGCACGACCGCCACGGCTACAGCCACGACGACGAGCCGCGCCACCCGCTGGCGGAGACGGTTCATGGCGAAGCGGCAGCCTAGCCCTACATGACGATCGCGTTGCGGTCGCCACGCCATGTTCGTCACATTCCGATGAGTCCGGCTACTCCCACTCGATGGTGCCGGGGGGCTTGGACGTGATGTCGTAGACGACTCGGTTGATGCCGTCGACCTCGTTGGTGATCCGGCTGGACATGCGGGCCAGCAGCTCGTGGGGCAGGCGGGCCCAGTCGGCCGTCATCGCGTCGTCGCTGGTCACGGCGCGCACGATCACCGGGTGGCCGTAGGTGCGTTCGTCGCCCATGACCCCGACGGAGCGGATGTCGGCGAGCACGGCGAACGCCTGCCAGATCTCCCGCTCCAACCCGGCGGCGGCCAGCTCGGCCCGCACGATGGCGTCGGCCTCCTGCAACAAACGCACCTTGCCCGGCGTGACCTCACCGATGATGCGCACGCCCAGTCCGGGACCCGGGAACGGCTGGCGCCAGACGATCTCGTCCGGGAGGCCGAGCTCGGTGCCGAGCCGGCGCACCTCGTCCTTGAACAGGTCACGCAGCGGCTCGATCAACGTCAGGCGCATGTCCTCGGGCAGTCCGCCGACGTTGTGGTGGCTCTTGATCACGCTCGCCGTGCCGTCGGCACCCCCTGACTCGATGAGGTCCGGGTACAGCGTACCCTGCACGAGGAATTCGGCGTCGACGAGCCCGCCCGTGTTCTCCTCGAACACGCGGATGAACTCGTCGCCGATGGCCTTGCGCTTGTCCTCGGGGTCGATGACGCCGGCCAGCCGGGCGAAGAACCGCTCCCCGGCGTCGACGTGGATGAGCTCGATGCCGAGGTGGCGGCGGAACGTCTCGACGACCTGCTCGCTCTCGCCTTTGCGCATCAGGCCGGTGTCGACGTACACGCACGTGAGCTGGTGGCCGATCGCGCGATGGACGAGCGCCGCCGCCACGGACGAGTCGACGCCGCCCGACAGCCCGCAGATCGCCCGACCGTCGCCGACGCGGGCGCGGGTGAGGTCGACCTGCGCGTCGATGACGGATGTCATGGTCCACGTCGCCGGGCAGCCGGCCCGCTCGTGCAGGAACCTCCGCAACACGCCCATGCCGTGCGGCGAGTGGACGACCTCGGGGTGGAACTGGACGCCGTAGATGCCGCGGGTCTCGTCCTCCAACACGGCGACCGGTGCGTCGTCGGTCGAGGCGGTGGCCGTGAACCCGACCGGCGCCTCCGTGATGGCGTCGAAGTGGCTCATCCACACGTCGTGATGGGTCGGCGCCTCGGCCGGCAGCACCGCCGACTCCCCGGTGCGGTGCAGCGTGGCCCGGCCGTACTCGCCGCGCCGACCGCGCCCGACCGTGCCGCCGAGCTGCTGAGCGATGAGCTGGGCGCCGTAGCAGATGCCGAGGATGGGGATGCCGAGGTCGTAGATGGCCGGGTCGAGGGAGGGCGCGCCGTCGACATGCACGCTCTTCGGACCGCCCGACAGCACGAGCGCCGCCGGCCGGCGGGCGGCGACCTCGGCGGCCGTGATGCGGTTCGGGACGATCTCGGAGAACACCGCCAGCTCGCGCACCCGCCGGGCGATGAGCTGGGCGTACTGGGCCCCGAAGTCGACGACGAGGACGACGTGGTCGTGACGTTCGTTCGTCGGTGTCTCCAAGAGCCTCGATCGTATGGGCCGGGCGCGTCGTTCAGAGGTGCAGCACGGGTTCGGCACGCCGGCGCCTCCAGGCGCTTCGGCGGCCGCGTCGTGAACGGTGGTAGAACCAGCCTCGATGCCCCACCGGTCGCTGTCGCTCCTGGCGGTGGCCGCCGTACTCAGCTTCGGTGGGCCGGCGCCGGCCGAGGTCCCGCCCGAGGCGACGACGGCCGTGGCCGAGCCGACGGTCGGCGACAACGAGTTCCTCCCCGAGGACGCCGCGCTGTCGGACTGCATCAGCGCCGTGCCACGACCGGGCTGCGGCAGCGAGGCCCGCGGCGGGTGGCGCCAGAGCCTGGTGTTCGGGATGGTCGTGCTGGCGCTGGGCTTCGTGGCCTGGCGCATCGTCGTCGGTGCCCGCCGGACGCGCCAGCCCGAACCGGACGACCGGGTGAGCGGGTGAACGGTCCGCCCCGGTGACCCCCGACGAGTTCCGCCGCCATGGCCACGAGCTGATCGACTGGATCGCCGGGTACGTCGAGGGCGTCGAGCGCCAGCGGGTCAGCCCGGACGTCCGGCCCGGCGACGTGAGGGCCCAGCTCGCCGAGCACCCGCCGGCCGAGCCCGAGGCGTGGTCGGTGGTCATGGCCGACGTCGAGCGCGTCGTCGTGCCGGGCATCGTCCACTGGCAGCACCCGTCGTACTTCGCCTACTTCCCGTCGAACACGACGTACCCGTCGATCCTCGGTGAGCTGTTGGCCACCGGCCTCGGCGTGCAGGGGATGAGCTGGGTGACATCGCCGGCGTGCACCGAGATCGAGACGCTGATGCTCGACTGGATGGGCGAGCTGCTCGACCTGCCCGAACGGTTCCACTCGACGAGCCCGACCGGCGGCGGCGTCATCCAGGGCTCGGCCAGCGAGGCGACGCTGGTGGCCATCCTGTCGGCGCGGTGGCGGGCGACGGGCGGCGCCGTCAACGCCGACGGCGACACCAGCCGGCTCGTCGCCTACGCGACCTCGCAGTCCCACTCGAGCGTCGAAAAGGGCCTGCGCATCGCCGGGATCGGGAGCGACCGGCTGCAGATCGTCGCCCACGACGACTCGTTCGCCATGCGCGTCGACGACCTGCGACGGCTGGTGGCTGACGACCGGGCCGCCGGGCTGGTCCCGTGCTTCGTCTGCTCGAGCCACGGGACGACGTCGTCGATGGCGTTCGACCCCACGCCGCAGCTCGGTCCGTTCTGCCGGGACGAGGGGTTGTGGCTGCACGTCGACGCGGCGATGAGCGGCATCGCCGCGCTGGCCCCCGAGCACCGCTGGGTCAACGACGGTCTCGAGCTGGCCGACAGCTACTGCACCAACCCGCACAAGTGGATGGGCGTCAACTTCGACTGCGACCTCTACTGGACCGCCGACCGCGCCGCCCTGCTCGGTGCGCTGAGCATCCTGCCCGAGTACCTGCGCTCGGCGGCCGCCCAGACGGGGGCCGCCATCGACTACCGCGATTGGCAAGTCCCGCTCGGCCGCCGCTTCCGCTCGCTCAAGCTGTGGTTCGTCCTCCGGCTCGACGGCGTGGTGCCGATCCGGGCGATGATCCGCCGTCACGTCGAGCTGACCCAGCGCCTCGCCGCCGAGGTGCGCGCCGACGAGCGTTTCGAGATCGTGGCCCCGCACCCCCTGAACCTGCTCTGCCTGCGCCTGGTCGCCGGTGACCCGGCGACGGATGCCCTGATCGAGCAGGCCAACGCCACCGGCGAGGTCCTGTTCACCCGCACCGTGCTCGACGGCCGGTCGGCGCTGCGCTTCTCGATCGGCACCCGGGCGACGGCATGGCGCCACGTCGCGGCCGCCTGGCAGCTGCTGGGGTCCTTGGCGTCGAGCAGTTGACGTTCCGAACTGCTCGTTGCGATCGACCGTTTCCGGCCGGTTCCAACGAGCAGTTCGCCTCAGAGGCGGCGGAGGAGGTCGACGAGGATGGTCGCCGTGGCCCCCCAGATCGTCTCGTCGTCGAGCTCGAAGAAGTGCCGCGCGCCGTCCATCGGCGGGTCGCCCCAGCGTTCGGCTCGGTAGGTGTCGGGGCGGACGAGCTCGGCCAGTGGCACCCAGAGCACCCGCTCGACCTCCGTACTGGCCGGCGCCAGCGCCAGCGGCTCGGCCAGGCGGGTGACGACGGGGACGATGTAGCTGCGGCTGACCACCGTGTTGAGGTGCTCCAGCTCGCCGATGACCTGGGCCGCCGCCGGGTCCAGCGCCACCTCCTCCTGGGCCTCCCGCAGCGCCGCCTCGACCGCCGTCTCGTCGGGGTCCATGCGTCCGCCGGGGAAGCTGATCTCACCTCGGTGGCTGCGCAGATCCATGCTCCGGCGGGTCAGCAGCACCTCGGCGCCTCCCACCCCGTCGGCCACGGCGACGAGCACCGCCGACGGCCGGGCGCCCTCCAACGCAGGCCGCAGCGGGCGGTCGACCTCGACGCCGGCGAGGCGGGTGGCCACGTCGTCCACCGTGACGCGCAGCGGATGGACCGACGGCGGTTCGGTCGCCTCGAGCGACCAGACGGGCGGGCGGGGGATGTACTGGGCGCCGCCGGCACGCCGCTCGACCTCCATCAGGGCTGCGGCGTGATCGTCGGCGTCCAGCCGCGGTCGACCAGCTCCCGCAGCACCTCGGCCAGGCCGGCGGTCTTGAGGTTGGCCAGCACCTTGCCCGGCGCCTCCTGTCCGGCCTCGAACTGCTCCCACGCGATGACGAGCTTCTGGAGGTCGGGGGCGGGCCGGTCGAACGCCATGGCGTGGCAGGGTACCGCCGGTCGGCGGAGCGTCCCGGCCCCGCGGATCTGTGACAGCCACTACGACATCACGCGTCGTTGTGG
>JACCUL010000035.1 GCA_013811855.1 Acidimicrobiia bacterium | reverse complement strand
GGACGAGCTCTCCGAGCCCGGCGGCGACCGCGCCCACGGCGGCGCCGACGAGCGCGCCGACGACAGGGAACCAGGCCGTCATGTGGCGGGCATCGGGCGCCACCGCTGTGCCGATCGGTACCCGTGTCAGGAACTGGGCCGCGGCGACGAAGCCGCGGCGAGGTCGATCAGTCACGCCGGCCCGGCTGCTCCACCGAGCGACGGACGGCCGCCGCCACGGTGCTCGCCAGGTCGGGGTGGAACACGCTCGGCACGATGTAGTTGGCGTGGCGCTCGCTGTCGTCGACGACGTTGGCGAGTGCGGCGGCCGCGGCCAGCAGTGCCTCTTGCGGGACGGCTCGGCTCTGGGCGTCGAGCAGCCCGCGGAACACGCCGGGGAAGGCGAGCACGTTGTTGATCTGGTTCGGGAAGTCACTGCGGCCCGTGGCGACGACGGCGGCGTGCCGCCGCGCCGCGACGGGGTCGATCTCGGGGTCCGGGTTGGCAAGCGCGAAGACGATGGCGCCCGACGCCATGGCGGCCACGTCGTCCTCGTCGATCACGTTCGGCGCCGACACGCCGATGAACACGTCGGCGCCGGGCAGGGCGGTGGTCAACGGTCCCGAGCGGCCCAGTCGGTTCGTCTTCGCGGCGATCGCCGCCAGCGACGGGTCGAGATCCTGACGGTCGGTGCTGACGATGCCGGCGATGTCGCCGACGACGACGTCGGTGGCGCCGGCGGCCAGGAGGAGGTCGAGGATGGCGCTCCCGGCGGCCCCGGCGCCGGACAGCACGATGTGGACGTCGGCCAACGTCTTGTCGACGACGCGCAGCGCGTTTGTCAGCGCGGCGAGCACGACGATCGCCGTGCCGTGCTGGTCGTCGTGGAACACCGGGATGTCGAGCAGGTCGCGCAACCGCCGCTCGATCTCGAAACAGCGTGGCGCGGCGATGTCCTCCAGGTTGATGCCGCCGAACACCGGCGCGATGATCTGCACCGTGCGGATGATCTCCTCGGTGTCGCGGGTGTCGAGGCAGATCGGCCAGGCGTCGATGCCGGCAAAGCGCTTGAACAGCGCGCACTTGCCCTCCATCACCGGCAGGGCGGCAGCGGGGCCGATGTTGCCGAGGCCGAGCACGGCCGTGCCGTCGGTGACCACGGCGACGGTGTTGCGCTTGATCGTCAGGCGGCGCACGTCGGCCGGCCGTTCGACGATGGCCCTGCTGACCCGGGCCACGCCCGGCGTGTAGGCCATCGACAGGTCGTCGCGGGTGCGCAATGGCACCTTGGAGTTGACCTCGATCTTGCCGCCGAGGTGCAGCAGGAACGTGCGGTCCGACACCTTGCCGACGATCACGCCCGGGACCACGCCGAGGGCGTCGGTGATCAGCTCGGCGTGGTCGGCGTCGGGCGCCGCGCACGTGAGGTCGACTTGCATGCGATCGCCCCGGTTGGCGGTGACGTCGAAGGCCGTGACCATGCCGCCGGCCGACTCGACGGCGCCCGTCAGCAGGCTGGCCGGCAACCCGTCCGCCGGTAGGTCGAGCCGCACGGTGATCGAGTACGACGCGCTCGGGATGACCCCCACATCGCGAAACCTACGCGCCGTCGCCGCCGGGTCTCGTCGGAAGTGTGAGTCCAGACAGCAGAAACCTGCTGCGACAGCTCACAGTTGAGCGGCGGAGGCACCGTCGAGCTTGCCGCTCGCCGTTGGTTCTACGCTCGGGAGATGGCGCTCGACTTCGCAGACGTGCACGCTTCGGCTGCTGAGATCGCGTCGGCGTGGCGCACGGACCGTGCGGCGCGGCAGCAGCGGCGCCACCTCGAGCGCGCTGACTTCGACCGGCTGCGCGACGCGGGGCTCCTCCTCGCGGTGCTTCCCGTCGAAGCCGGCGGGCTGTGGCAGGGCATGGAGTCCTCGTTTCGCCCGTTGTGCGAGATCTACCGACTCCTCGCCTCCGGCGATCCGTCGGTCGCGCTGGTCTCGTCGATGCACCCCGCGGTCATTGCCTTCTGGCTCGCTACGCCCGGATCGGGCCGACCGGACTGGGAGGAGCAGCGACAGGCGGTCTTCAGCAGCGCCGCGGCTGGTGACCAATGGGGCACGATCACATCGGAGCCGGGGAGCGGCGGCGACATCTCCCGCTCTCGAGCGGTGGCAACCCCCACCGACGCGTCGCCGTTCATGGTGGGCCGCCCATACGGCGTGACCGGTGACAAGCACTTCGGCAGCGGGTCGGGCATCACCGACCGGATGATCACGACCGCAATCCCCCAAGGACAGTCGGATCCGACGATCTTCGTGCTCGACGTTCGAGATCGGCCGTGGGACGGCAGCGCCGGGTTGACGCTCGCCGCCGAATGGGATGGCATGGGGATGGCCGCGACCCAGAGCCACGCGATGCGCCTCGAGGAAGCCCCCGCGGTGCGGCTCGCCTGGGACGGGCCGCTCGAACCGATCACGCGTGCCGCGGGCCCGTACATCGCGTCGCTCTTCACGGCCGTGATCCTCGGGATCGTGGACGAGGCCATCGCCGTCGCGAGGGCGCAGCTGGGCGGGAAGGCCGATCAGCTTCGAGCCTTCGAACACGTGGAGTGGGCCAGGGCGGAGCAGGATCACTGGGTCTCGGTGCAGGTGTACGAGGGTGGCCTGCGCGCCGCGCAGGGCGGCGACCTGTTGGCAGCCCTGCACGGCACGCTGCGAGCCAAGCAGGCCGTTGCCGACCTGGCCGAAGGCACGCTGCGGCGCCTCACCCGGGTCCTCGGCGGCGGGACGTTCAGCCGGCGCTCGCCGTTCTCCCACTGGTTCGAGGACGTTCGCGCCCTGGGCTTCCTCCGCCCGCCGTGGGGCCTGGCCTACGACAGCCTGTTCGCCACCTCGTTCGCCCCGTCCGAGTAGCTGCCGATCGGAGCCTGCGTTCAGGAGCGCGGGGACGAGCCTGACGGCGCGAATGGGGGCGGGCCGAGGATCTCGACACCGCCGTGTACCTTGGCCGACGCTCGCACGCGTGTGAAGTCGACAGGACCGTCGATGGCGTCGTCGGACGTGGGCTCGCTGGCGTGGCGGAAGAACGCCTGGGCCGTCCCCGGCGTCTGCCAGCACAGCAGTTTGGTCTCGGAGATGGCCATGAACGCGTGGGGCTCGCCCCGCGTTGCCACCGCGAACCCGCCAGGCCCGAGGAGGCGGTCCTCCCCGTCGACGTGCAGAACGATCTCGCCCTCGAGCACGTAGAACGCTTCGTCGGCGTCGGGGTGCGTGTGGAAGGGCGTCATCTTGCCCTCGGTCATGTGGTCCTCGAAGCACAGGAAGGAGCCGTTCGTCTCCTCGGCCATGGCCTTCCAGGTGTGCAGTCCACCACCGAAGAACCATCGCTTCTCGCCTTCACCCTTGCTGCGAACGATTGAACGGGTCGTGGTCATTGCTGGCCCTCCCTGCCGGCGGTCAGGCACCGACGTAGATGGGACGTAAGTCCCATGACGAGCGTAGAGTACCATGATGGTCATGTCAATCCCATACGAGGCGGTGGGTCGCACCCGGCAGAAGCAACGCACCCGCGACGCGCTCGTTGCCGCGGCGCGACACCTCGTGGCCCAGGGAATGTCACCGACGGTCGAGGACGCGGCGGTGGAGGCATCCATCTCGCGGACGACGGCGTACCGGTACTTCTCGAACCAGCGCGCGTTGCTCGTCGCCGCGCATCCCGAGACCGAGGCGCGCTCGCTGCTTCCACCGGGTGCGTCCGACGATCCGGCGGATCGTCTCGACGCCGTCATCGATGCCTTCACCCGCCTGATCGCCGACACCGAGGCCCAACAGCGCACCATGCTGCGACTGTCCCTCGAACCTGACGCGGCGGCGAATGCGCCCGGGCTCCTCCGCCAGGGTCGGGCCATCGGCTGGATCGAGGAGGCGCTGTCACCCCTGCGCGCATTGATGCCGGAAGCCGAGTTCCGACGCCTGATCCTCGTCATCCGCAGCGCCACCGGAATCGAAGCACGAGTCTGGTTGCGCGATGTCGCCGGGCTCTCGAGCGACGAAGCGACCGAGCTGCTGCGCTGGTCGGCCGGCGCGGTCTATCGATCCGCAGTCGCCCACCTTCCCGATCGCCCGGCTCCCCCCGACCGGACCGCCGACCCGGGCTGAAACGCCGCGCCGCTCGTCGAACCGTTCCTCCTACGGCGGCCCGAACCATTCCTCGAACGTGGGGACGTCGGTGATGCCGGCGCAGGCCATGGCGACGAGCGGGACGGCGGCCATGGCGCCGCTGCCTTCGCCGAGGCGCATGTCGAGGTCGAGCAGCGGCCGCTTGCCGAGCCGTTCGAGGAGCCGGCGGTGACCCGGTTCGGCCGAGCAGTGGCCGACGATGCAGTGGTCGAGCTCCGCCGGGTTGACCATCACCAGCGGGAGGACCGAGGCGGTCACCACGTAACCGTCGAGCACGACGGGCATCGAGCGGTGCCGGGCGGCGGCCACGGCGGCGGCGACGGCCACGAGCTCGGCCCCGCCGACCTCGCGCAGCACATCCAGCGGGTCGGTGACGCCGGCGATGCGCCGGACCGCTTGCTGGACGGCCGCCAGCTTGCGATCGAGCCCGGCGTCGTCGACGCCGGTGCCGCGGCCGACCCACGCCGCTGTCTCCCCGCCGGCGAGCGCGGCGGCGATGGCCGCCGACGGCGAGGTGTTGCCGATGCCCATCTCGCCGACGACGAGCAGGTCCCCGTCGAGCTTGTCGACCGCCGAGCAGGCCAGCGTGACGATCTCGTCGAAACGGGCCTCAGACAGCGCCGCCTCGGTGCGGATGTCACCGGTCGGGCGGCCGATGCCGACGTCGACGGCGAACACCTCGGCGCCGGCGTGGCGGGCGAACGTGCTGATCGTCGAGCGGTCGTGCTGGAACGCCTTGAACATCGCCGCCGTCACCGCGGTCGGGTACGCGCTCACGTTCTCGGCCGCGGCGACGCCGTGGTCGGCGGCGAAGATCAGGCCCACCGGCTTCGTGACTCGCGGCATCGGCGTCCGGTGCCAGCCGGCGATCCACGCCGCCAGCTCGTCGAGCCACGCCAGCGCGCCGCTCGGCCGCAGGATGTCGGCCGCCCTGGCGTGGACCGCGGCTGCCGCTTCCTCGTCGGGGCCGGGGAGGTCGTCGAGCAGCTGGCGCAGCCGTGTCACGCCGTCGCGTCCCCGACGAGCGCGAGCGGGTCGTCGAGGCGCACCGCCCGCCCGGCGACGAGCAGGAGCGTCGTCGACGCGACGCCGGCCACGATCCGGTTGACGTTGCCGAGCACGTCGCGGTAGCGACGACCGAGCTCCTGCGCCGGGTGGATGCCCATGCCCACCTCGTTGCTGACGACGATCGTCGGTGCGCCGCGCCCTGCGGCGACGTTGGCGAGCTCGGTGGCAGCGGCGAGGATCGACGCGTCGTCGTCGCCGCGCCGCATCAGGTTTGACACCCACAACGTCAGGCAGTCGACGACGACCAACGCGTCGCCGGCGCCGGCGACGACGGGCGCGACGTCGAGTGGCTCCTCGACCGTCGGCCAGTCCGGCCGGTCGGCGCGATGGCGGGCGATGCGCTCGGCGAGCTCGTCGTCGAGCGGCGGGCACGTGGCGACGAACACGACGGGCCCCTCGTGGCGGCGACCGAGCTCGACGGCCAGCGCGCTCTTGCCGCTCCGCGCCCCGCCCAGCAGAAGGGTGATCAATAGTCGATGCCGCGCATGGCGCGGATGCCGCGGTCGTAGGCGTGCTTGACCGGGCGCATCTCCGTCACCGTGTCGGCCAGCTCGACGAGCTCGTCGGGCGCATCCCGCCCCGTGACGAGCACGTTGACGTGGTCCGGGCGGTCGCGGATGGCGGCGACCACGTCGGCGACGTCGATCCACCCCCACGAGCACAGGTACGTCAGCTCGTCGAAGATCAGCAGCTGGTGCTCGCCGGCGGCGATCAGCGCGGCCGCCTTCGCCCACCCTTCCCGGGCGAGCGCGATGTCGTGGTCGAGGTTCGCCGAGTCCCACGTGAACCCGTCGCCGACGGCCATCCAGTCGACGCCGAGCTGGCGACCGATCTTCTCCTCGCCGACGCGCCAGTCGCCGCTCTTGACAAACTGCACGACGCCGACGCGCCAGCCCCTGGCCACGCCGCGCACCATCGTGCCGAACGCGGCCGAGCTCTTCCCCTTGCCGTGACCGGTGTAGACGACCACGAGGGACGGCGCGCCGTGCAAACCGTCGGGCCGGGGATCCTCGGTCGGCACAACGGCCGGGTCATCGAGCACGGACCGGAGTGTAGGGACCGGGGCACGAACGGACCCCTGGTTCTCGACGAGCACCAAGAGCAGGTGGTTCCGGTCCATGGGATCATGATGGGGCATGAGGATCCTGGTGACCGGAGGGGCGGGCTTCGTCGGATCGCACATCGTCGACCAGCTCGCCACGGCGGCTCACGACATCGTCGTCGTCGACGATCTCGACCCCGCCGCGCACGACGGGACGCCGACTGGACTGTCGTCGTCGGCCGAGTACCGGTGGGCCGACATCCGTGACTCCGACGCGTTGGTCGGCGCGCTCGACGGCGTCGACGCCGTGTGCCACCAGGCGGCCAAGGTCGGCCTCGGAGTCGACTTCGCCGACGTCGGCGAGTACGTCTCGCGCAACGTCGGCGGCACGGCGACGCTCCTGCGGGCGCTGCATGACCGGCGCTTCGTCGGGCGCATCGTGCTGGCGTCGAGCATGGTCGTGTACGGCGAGGGTCGCTACCGCTGCCGCCGGCACGGTCTGGTCCGGCCGGAGCCCCGTCGGGTGGCTGATCTCGATGCCGGTCGGTTCGAGCCGCCGTGCCCGCGATGCGGCGGCCCGCTCGAGTCCGAAGCCGTCCCGGAGGACCATTGGCTGGACCCGCGCAACGTGTACGCCACGACCAAACTCGCCCAGGAGTTCCTCGTCAGCTCCTACGCCCGCGAGCACGCCGGCGCGACGGTGACCGCGTTGCGCTACCACAACGTGTACGGGCCGCGGATGCCGAAGGACACCCCGTACGCCGGTGTGGCCAGCATCTTCCGCAGCGCCTACGAGCGGGGCCAGGCGCCGCAGGTGCTCGAGGACGGTGGCCAGCGGCGAGACTTCGTGCACGTCGTCGATGTGGCCCGCGCCAACGTCGTGGCCCTCACCGGCCCCGAGTCGCCGGGCCCGTTCAACGTCTGCAGCGGCACGCCACACACGATCCTCGAGATGGCCGAGGCGCTGCGACCATCCGATGCGCCGAGTCCCGAGGTGGTCGGCGGCTACCGCCTCGGCGTCATCCGCCACGTGTTCGCCAGCCCCGAGCGAGCGGCGTCCGAGCTGCACTTCACGGCGGCCATCGGCTTCGACGAGGGGATGACCGAGTTCGCCACCGCGCCGCTGCGTCAGTCGGCCGCGCCCCTCCCTGGCGCGCCGCGACCGGCGAGCCGGTGACGGCCGGCCGAGACCGCCGATCGCTCACCACTTCGAGACGAGTGCGGCCTGCATCACGATGGCAAGGACCGCCTGGGCGCCGACCCAGCACGCCGCCCACCGTCGGTTCGGCGAGACGAGGAGCGCCCCGCCGGCCACGGCGATCCACGGGTAGAACAGCAGCCAGATCCGTTCGACCTCGCCCCTGGAGTACTGCGACACGTGCGCGGCGAGGAGGGCGAGGGCGCCGCCGACGACGAGTACACCCACTCGGCGGTCGCGCAGCCTCGTCAACCCGGCCCACGTCGCCGGCCCGACGGCGATCAAAGCCACGGCGATGTTGCTGACCCCGAAGTACGTCCCCGTGCGGAACTGGGCAGTTCCCTCCCAGTACTCGACGCGGGTCGCCGCGGCGCCGGCGAACCACCAGAAGCCGGCCGCGGCGAAGGTCAGCGTGAGCGCGCCGACGATTGACACGGCCGCGCCGGCCGTGTCCAGGACGCCAGGTTGGCGCCGCCACGCTGCGGCCGCGACGACCGTCAGCGTCAGGAGCACGAACGTGATCCCTCCGTAGGTCAGGAAGAGAAGGCCACCGAGGAGCAGCCCGGCGACCGCTCCCGCGGCGATGGCGCGGCCACCGCGCGATCGCAGCCCGAGAGCGAGCGCAGCGACACCCCACGCGCCGACCGCGGTGTACACGGCGTCGGCCGACGTGACCATCCACAACGCGTACGGTGCGACCACCAGGAGCGGCGCGACTCGTCGCACCCAGCCGCCGTCCGCCGTGGCGCCGACGGCCACCAGCACCCCGGCCGGCAAGGCGACCGTGGCGACGACTGACAGCATGGCGGCCGGCCACGCTCCGTCGAGCCCGACGAAGTCCAGCGCCTTGAGCACGAGCACGAAGCCGGGGGGATGGCCCCGCTGATGCACGGAGTAGTCGTCGATGCGTTCGACGAAGGTCCGCACGAACTCGGCCGCCGGCGGGGCCGTTCGGAGGTTGACGAGATACTCGGTGCGATGGGTGGCGCCGTAGAGCACGCCGTCGACACCGTCGGTGAGCGCCAGCGTGGTGGCGAAGACACCCGCACCGATCGACGATGCGGCGACGACCCAGCGAAGGCGGGCCCGCGCCCACAGTCCCGTCGCGACGGCCGCGATGTCGGCGGCGGCGACGACGGCGGCGCCGACCAGTCCCCAGCCGAAGCGCCAGTCCCACCCGTCCCGGAAGCTTCGGCCGACGAGTGGCGCCGCGCCGAGAAAGATCTGGGGGAGATCCTCCTGGTATCGGCGCCCCCAGACGACGCTCAGCGCGATCACACCGACCGCCCCCAGCCCCAACACCGCGACGATCAGTGTCCTCACCCGCCGTCGGCCTCGCGAGGTGGCCGAGTCCGGCCCTGCGGCGCGGCCGGCGCCACACGCGATCAAGGACGTGACCCTCTGGTCAGGACGGATCGCATCTTCGGAGGCGGTCAGCCCACAGGACGGCCACGATGGTCATCGAGTCGACGATCTCTCCGGAGAGGACCATGTGCAGCGCCTTCTCGAACGCGACGGTGTGCACCATGAGGTGCTCGGTCACGTCGGCCTCGCCCGCGGCGGGGACGAGATCGTGCGCGAGGAACAGGTGCGCGATCTCGTCGACCACGCTCTTCGAGGTGGCGTACGTCGTCAAGGGGGTGAGGCGGCCGGCTCGCACGCCGGCCTCTTCGGCGAGCTCGCGTTGGGCGGCGGCTTCGATCGGCTCGCCGTCGTGGACGCCGCCGGTCGGCATCTCCCACGTGGTGCGTTCAGCGATGTACCTGAACTGTCGGACCAGCAAGACGTGCTCGTCATCGACGAAGGGCAGCATGCCGACGCACGACCCGCACCGCACGACGCCGTACAAGGTCGTCGCTCCAGACGGGAGCGCGACGATGTCCTCGTCGACCGCGATCCACGGGTTCTCGTAGACCCGCCGCCGGCTGACCCGCCGCCACGGCCCGTCGGGCGCGTCGCCGTCCACGCTCAGCTGTCGCCGGTCGTCGGAGGCGCGATCAGCGCGGCGCACGACGGGCAGCCCGCTCGGTCCACGAGCGCGAGCCTACGACGACGCCGCGGGTGCACGGGCCGGCACGACTCGACAACAAACACGAAAACCTCGGGCGCGACGGGCCTCACGGTTGGCGCCGTCAGCCATGATGAGCTGATGGCCCGGGTCGAGCTCCTCGACGCCGCCAGCGCGCCGCTCACGGCCCAGCGGTACTTCGCCGGGGGCGATCCCGGTCCGATCGTCGCCGCGCTCGCGACCGTGCCGGAGCTGTTGGCTCCGACGCTCGAGTTCCTCGGCGCCGCGCTCGGTGACGGAGCGGTGGCGACCCGGCACAAGGAGCTCGCCATCCTGCGCACATCGGTGTTGCAGGGCTGCCGTTACTGCGTTCACGCCCACACGGCGGTCGCGCTCGACGTCGGGCTCGGCGTCGAGGAGATCCGTGCGCTGCACGGCGAGGTCCCGGTCGAATCGGGGTTTCCTGATGTCGGCGAGCGAGCGCTCCTCGGTTGGATCGACGCGATGGCCGGCGCCACGGGTCCTTTGCCCGACGACGTGTGGGAAGCGGTGCGCCAGCATTGGCCGGACCATGTGCTGATCGAGCTCAGCGTGACGATCGGCGCCACACTGCTCCTCAACCGGTTCGCGACCGGGTTCGATCTGCCGATCTCGCCTGCCGTGACCGTCCGCCTCGAGTCGGCCGGTCTGACATGAGCGCCACGATCGCGCCGGATCGGGCGGGACCGATCGCCGAGGCGGTCGCCGCCGGCGAGCTGCCGGGGCGGGTGTGGCTGTACTCCAACTACCACTGCAACCTGGCCTGCTCGTACTGCCTCACGGAGTCCTCGCCGCGCAGCGAGCGCCGCCAGCTCACGTCCGAGACGATGCTGGCCGTCGCCGAGCAGGCTGGTGCGCTCGGCTTCACAGGGCTCGGGGTGACGGGTGGCGAGCCCATGCTGTTGGCGT
>JACCUL010000030.1 GCA_013811855.1 Acidimicrobiia bacterium | reverse complement strand
AGCCCCTCGCCGCCGACGACTGGTTGCTCGTGCACTGCGTCGGCCTCGACCGCGACCTGCCGGGCGCGATCGCCCACAACCCGCGCTCGAACATGAACAACGGCGTCGGCTACGCCGCGCCGGCGCGGCGCCCGAACCCGGTGGTGCTCGGCACCGACGGCATCGGCGCCGACATGTTGGAGGAGGTCCGGCTGGCCTACGTGGCCCACCGGGCCGACGACGTGACCGCGTCGCCCGAGACGGCGTGGTCGTGGCTGACCGCGGGCTGGCGGTGGTTCCCCGAGGCGGCCGACGACCGCGTCACCTGGAGCTACGACCGCGCCGACTCGCCGTGGCACGTCGCGTTCACACCCGGCATCCGTGCCCTCGACGTCGTCGGCGGCGACGGCGAGGTGCTCCTGCGCGACGGCCGGCCCACGCGCGTCGACGTCGACGAGGTGAGGGCCAAGGCCGCCGAGGCCGCCCAGCGCCTGTTCGAGAGACTGTGAAGAGGAAGCCCCGTGATTCAGCCCGTCGCCCTGTACCTCCAAGACGCCCACCCGATCCGTGACGGGATCGAGTTCGTCCGCTACGCCGAGGCCAAGGGCTTCGACGCAGTGTGGCAGGCCGAGAGCCGTCTCGTCCGCGAGGCCACCGTGCCGATGGCCGCGTTCGCCACCGTCACCGAGCGGATCAAGGTCGGCTCCGGCGTCGCCGACTGCTGGACCCGCAACCCCGCCCGGCTGGCCGCGACGTTCTCGACGCTCGACGACCTCGCCCCGGGGCGCATCATCCTCGGCCTCGGCGCGTGGTGGGACCCGCTGGCGGCGAAGGTCGGCATCGAGCGGGCCCGGCCGCTGACGGTGATGCGCGAGGTCGTCATCGCCGTGCGGGCGCTGCTGCACAACGAGACGGTGACGTTCGACGGCGCCTACGTGCACCTCGACGGCGTCGAGCTCGACTACGTGTACCAGGAGCGACGGCCCAAGGACGTGCCCATCTACATCGGCGCCACGGGCATGAAGATGATGGAGCTGACCGGGGAGATCGCCGACGGCGTCGTGCTCAACTACCTCGTCTCGCCGGAGTACAACCAGCGGGCGCTCGAAGCGCTGGCGCGCGGCGCCGAGCGGGCCGGCCGCCCGCTCGACGACATCGACCGACCCCAGCTCGTCGTGTGCTCCGTGCACGAGGACCACCAGACCGCGCTCGACATGGCCCGCCTGATGGTCACCCAGTACCTCGGACAACAACCGCACATCATGAAGGCCTCCGGCGTGCCGCAATCACTGCTCGACGCCGTTGGCGATGTGCTCACGTGGCCGGCCACGCACGAGCAGGTCGAGGCGGCGTCCGAGCTCGTGCCCGACGAGATCGTCCAGCTGCTCACCGCCTCCGGCACGCCGGACGAGGCCCGCCAACAAGTGGCCCACTACATCGACAACGGCTGCACGTGCCCGATCCTCTACCCGCTCGGCGACGTGCACGCCATGATCGACGCCTTCGCCGGCTGGGAGCGCTGACCGGGCACGCCGATGGCGACGCGGCCGGCCGCCGATAGCCTGCCCCAGCCCGTTTCCGACCCGGAGAGCACGATGGCCGTCCCGAAGAAGAAGAAGTCGAAGTCGAAGACCCGCAGCCATCGCGCCGGGGCGTGGAAGCTCGACGTGCCGGCGCGCAGCGTCTGCCCGCGGTGCGGCAACGCCAAGCAGCCGCACGTCGTCTGCCCATCGTGCGGCTGGTACAAGGACCGCGTCGCCGTCGACGTCGCCTGAACAACTCGCCCACCCCACCGTCGATGCTGCCGATCGCCGTCGACGCCATGGGCGGCGACCAGGCCCCCGTTGAGATCCTGGCCGGCGCGCGGCGCGCCGCGGCTGCCGGCACACCGGTCGTCCTTGTCGGCCCGGCCGGGCTGGAGGGGCTCGGCGACCTGTCGCTGATCGAGGCCAGCGAGGTCATCGCCATGGAGGAGGATCCGGCGAGTGCGGTCCGCCGCAAGAAGGACAGCACCCTCGTCCGCGCCGCCGAGGCGGTCCGCGACGGCAGGGCATCGGCGATGATCTCGGCCGGCAACACCGGCGCCACGATGGCCGCCGCGCTGTTCCGCATGGGCAGGATCAAGGGGGTCAGCCGGCCGGCCATCGCCACGCCGATCCCGGTGCCCGGGTCGAGGCCCACCGTCCTGCTCGACGCCGGCGCCAACAGCGAGGTCCAGCCCGAGTGGCTCGTGCAGTTCGCCCAGATGGGCAGCGTCTACGCCCGCAACCGCTTCGGCATGGCCGTCCCACGCGTCGGGTTGCTGTCGATCGGCGAGGAGCCGGGCAAGGGGGACACGCTCCGCAAGGAGGCCTACGAGCTGCTCGCCGTGGCCACCGGGATCGATTTCATCGGCAACGTCGAGGGCCGTGACGTGATGACCGACGACGTCGACGTCGTGGTCACCGACGGCTTCACCGGCAACGTCGTGCTGAAGGCGCTCGAAGGCGGCACGAAGACCGTCGTGCGGGCGGTGCTGGCGGCGTTCGCCGACCCCGCGGTCAAGGAGCACGCCGACGCGCTCCTGCCGGCCCTGCAGTCGTTGTACGCCTCGCTCGACCCCGACACGTACGGCGGCGCCGTGCTGCTCGGGGTCAACGGGGTGTGCATCATCTCCCACGGTTCGACCGGGGCGACGGCGATGGTCAACGCCATCGACGTGGCCCGGGAGATGGTCGAACGGGACATGGTCGAACAGCTCCGCGCCGCCGTCGCCTGAGGACGTCGGCCGCGTTGTGCTGTACCATCGTGATGTATGTCGGCGACTCGAACGCAGATCTACCTGACCGACGAACAGCGCGAGCGCATCGATCGGGCAGCGACCGCAGAAGGCATCACGATGGCTGAGGTGATCCGGCGAGCTGTCGACCAGTTCGTCGACGACCGAGGGGGTGCAGCGGCGCTGCAGGCCACGTTCGGCGCGGTCCCTGACGCCACGCCGCCGTCGCGTGACGAGTGGCCGCGTGGCTGACGTCCTGGTCGACACCGACGGGTTCGTCGATCACCT
The DNA here is from genome assembly GCA_013811855.1 of Acidimicrobiia bacterium. GTDB lineage: Bacteria > Actinomycetota > Acidimicrobiia > Acidimicrobiales > Ilumatobacteraceae > JALZMG01. Next base: position 3,163 of record JACCUL010000030.1, on the reverse strand, counting down.
GCGTGGCGCCAGAGAGCTCCGACCGGGACGTCATCGGCTCCACTATTCCGTCGTCACCCGCGCCGAGCTGTTCGCCGGCACCAGCGCGACCGAGCTCGTCGCGACACTGCTGGCGCCGTTTCGTGAGCTGCCGGTCGATCGCGCCGTGGCCGAGCGGGCCGGGCGGGTGGTCCGGGAGTCAGCCGTCCGACTACCCGACGCCCTCATCGCCGCGACCGCCATCGAGCACGGGCTGGGCCTGGTGACGAGGAACCGGAAAGACTTCGCCCGGATCCGCGGCGTCCGGCTGCGAACGCTGTGAGCCTGCCAGGACGCGAAGTGTGAGCACTGACGACGGAGACCTGCGGTCTGGGCTCACCGTTCGCGGTCGGACCTAGGATCACGACGATGTCCGACGTCACACGCGAGGAGGTGTTCGGGATCGTGCGCGATCGCCTCGCCGACATCCTCGAGATCGACCCGTCGACCATCACCGAGGGTCAGTCGTTCGTCGACGACCTCGACGCCGACTCACTGGCGCTGATCGAGCTCGTCGAGGCGCTGGAGGAGGAGCTCAGCGAGCGGACGACGGGCTTCCGCATCGACGACGAGGACCTCGCCGACTTGAAGACGGTGCGCGATTCCGTGGACTACGTGTACGAGCGCACCCGGGAGACCAGCTGACCGGCGAGCTGGCGGTCCGGCTCGGATACCGGTTCGCCGATCAGCGGCTGCTCGAGCGGGCGATGGCCCACCGGTCGTGGTGCGCCGAGCACCCCGGGACGATGAGCAACGAACGCCTGGAGTACCTCGGCGACGCCGTGCTCGGCTGGGTCGTCGCCGACCTCGCCTACCGGTGGTTCGGTGACCTGGGGGAGGGCGCGCTGACCGGCGTGCGCAAGGGCGTCGTCAACGCCCAGGCCCTCGCCCACGTGGCGCGCACGCTCCGGCTCGGCGAGCACGTGCTGCTCGGCCGCGGGGAGGACGCCGCCGGCGGGCGCGACAAGCCCTCGATCCTGTCGGACGCGCTGGAGGCCGTCTTCGCGGCCGTGTACCTGGACGGCGGTCCGGCCGCCGCGCACGAGCTCATCGAGCGGTTGGTCGGACCGCGGCTGCGGACGATCTCGGCCCAGCTCGACCAGCTCGACCACAAGTCCCGGCTGCAGGAGATGATCGTCCAGCGGGGCGGTTTGGCTCCGACGTACACCAGCACGTCGGAGGGGCCGGACCACGCCAAGCAGTTCACGGCGACGGTGTGGAGCGGCACCGAGGCCATCGGCACCGGCCAGGGCGCCTCGAAGAAGGTCGCCGAGCAGAACGCCGCCAAGGTGGCCGTCGGCACGCTCCACTGATGCCGGAGCTGCCGGAGGTCGAGACGGTCCGGCGCGGGCTGGCCGACCACGTCGTCGGGCGGACCGTCGCGCGAGTCGAGGTCGGTCGGGAGCGCACGGTGCGACGGACGTCGCGGCAGGCGGTCATCGACGGGCTGACCGGCGTGACGATCCTCGCCGCCGACCGGCGCGGCAAGTACCTGCTGTGCCCGCTCGACTCCGGCGACACGCTGATGGTGCACCTGCGCATGACGGGCCAGCTGCTCCTGGCGCCCGCCGGCGCCGTCCGCCCGCCGCACACCCACGTGGTGTTGACGCTGACGCCGAACGCGTCGGGCAGGCACGAGCTGTGGTTCGTCGATCCGCGCACGTTCGGCGAGGTCGTGGTGTTCGATCCCGACCACGTCGCCGTCGAGCTGCCCGAGCTGGCCCACCTCGGCCCTGATCCCCTCGCCGACGGCCTCGACGTCGGCGTCCTGGGGCGGCTGCTCGGCGGGCGTCGGACCCGGCTGAAGGCGTTGCTGCTGGACCAGCACGTCATCGCCGGGATCGGCAACATCTACGCCGACGAGATCCTGCACGCCGCCCGCCTGCACCCCGACCGACCGGCCGGCTCACTGCGCCGCCGTGACGTCGTCGCCCTGCACGACGCCATGCACCGCATCCTCTTCAACGCCGTCGGCGCCGGCGGCTCGACGCTCGGCGACAACCAGTACGTCGACCTGATGGGGTCAGGCGGCTCGTACCAGGACGACCACCAGGTGTACGGGAAGGCCGGCGCGCGCTGCACCACGTGCGGACGGGGCGTCGTGCGCCGCGGCGTGACGGGTGGTCGCTCGACCCACTGGTGCAGCTGGTGCCAGCGGGTGTGGGCGCCGCGACATTGGAAGGCCGCGTCCACGACCGAAGTGTGAGCTCCCGCAACGGATTGCCGTTCTCTGGGCTCACAGTTCGCGGTCGATGGCCCTCCCCCCACCATCCCTGACCTGGTCCGGGCTCGGCCGGTAGCGTCGCCGTCGCCGTGTTCCTCAAGAGCCTCACCCTCAAGGGTTTCAAGTCGTTCGCCGAGGCCACGACGATGGACCTCGAACCGGGCGTGACGGTGGTCGTCGGCCCGAACGGCTCGGGCAAGTCCAACGTCGTCGACGCCATCGCCTGGGTGCTCGGCGCCCAGGCCCCCAGCGCGGTTCGCAGCCAGAAGATGGACGACGTCATCTTCGCCGGCACCGCCACCCGACCGGCGCTGGGGCGGGCCGAGGTCAGCCTGACCATCGACAACTCGGCCGGCCTGCTCGGCATCGGGTTCAGCGAGCTCTCGGTGCGCCGCACCCTGTTCCGCACGGGCGACAGCGAGTACGCCATCAACAACGTGCCCTGCCGCCTGCTCGACGTGCAGGACCTGCTCTCGGACGCCGGTATCGGGCGCCAGCAGCACGTCATCGTCAGTCAGGGCCAGATCGACGCCGTGCTGAACGCCCGCCCCGAAGAGCGCCGAGGGATCGTCGAGGAGGCCGCCGGCGTCCTCAAGTACCGCAAGCGCAAGGAGAAGGCCGAGCGCCGGCTCGACGCCACCGAGGCCACCCTCCTGCGGGTCCAGGACCTGTTGCGGGAGGTGCGCCGCCAACTCCGCCCGCTGGAGCGCCAGGCCGAGGCGGCCCGCCGCCACGGCGAGCTGATCGGCGAGTTGACGGCGCTGAAGGTGCACGTCGCCGGCCGGCAGATCGCCGCGTTGCGGACCCGCCTCACGGCCTTGGCCGCGGCGCGGATCGACGGGACCGACGGCGAGCGCCGGCTGAAGTCCGAGCTGGCCCGACTGGACACCGACGTCGCCGCGGCCGCCGCCGAGCTGACGG
>JACCUL010000024.1 GCA_013811855.1 Acidimicrobiia bacterium | reverse complement strand
GTCCACACCTTGGTGGCGACGATGGCCTCGGACCGGCGGTCGCCGAGCGTGGCGCCGAGGACCCGCTCGGCGTGCCCGTACATCGGCGAGGAGTCGACGAACGCCGCGCCGGCGTCGATCGCGGTGTCCGTGATCCGCTGGCGGACATCGTCGGCCTCCGGCACGTCGTAGGTCTGCGACGTGCCCATGCCGATGACCGGCACGTCGAGTCCGCCGAGCGAACGGTGCTCCACCTCCCGAACCCTACGACGGCGCTCCGGACGCCCGCCCGATCACTCTGGTCAGGGTGCGCCGAGCGCGGCGCCGATGGCGATCATCGTCGCCGCGTCGAGGTCGGACTCCAGCCTGAGCTCCTGGTCCTCGGTGAGCCACCACAGGACCCGCCCAGCGGCGACGCGCCGCGACGGCGTCGCGAGCACGTGGGCGCGCTCGAACAGGACGGCGGTCTGGCCGACGCCGTCGACGCGCACCCCCTGCTCGCCCTCAGGCAGCCGCTTCACCACGATCGAGCCGTCGTCGCCCGGTCGGACCCACAGCGTCGTCTCGCCTCGCTCCCAGGCCAGCAGCACGCCGCCCTCGGGCGGGATGCCAGCGGCGTCGGGACGTCCGAGCGGCGTGCCGTCGAGGCGCGCCGGGTCGAGCGCGACCGCGGCGATGGCGGCATCGACGTCGAGGGCGGTGACGTCCTCGCCGAACGTCGCCGTGACGACCGCTTCGTCCTCGTCGATCTCCTCGATGCGCAGGCCGAACCAGCGGGCGACCGTCTCCCGCGCCGGCGCGACCACGACGAGGCCGGCGATCACCAACAGCACCAACGCCGCGACGGCGATCCACCGGCGTCGCCGCGACGGCAGCGCGATGACGGCCGGCAGCGGATCGAGGTTCGCCGCCGTCGGGACGTCGAGGTGTTCGCCGACGTCGGCGAGCACCACGTCGAGCCGGTGGTCGGTCCATCGCTCAGCCATCGGCGAGCTCCTCCAGGTGCCGGCGCAGCCGTGCCCGCGCCCGCGCCAGACGCGACTTGACGGTGCCCGGCGCGCACTGCAGGACGTCGCCCATCTCGGCCTCGCTCAAGTGCTCGAAGTACCGGAGCGCGATGACCAGCCGGTCGTCGACGTCTAGGCGGTTCAGTCCCGCCAGCACGTGACGACGGTCGAGGTCGGTGATCACGACGTCCTCCGCCGATGTTTCGACGGGCTCCCGCTCGCGCTCGGCTCGCAGACGCAGGTCGGCCTGACGGCCACGCCGCCGGCGATCGTTGCGGGCGGTGTTGGCGACGATGCGCAGGAACCACGGACGGAACGGCCGCTCGACGTCGTAGCGGGCGATCGCCGACCACGCCCGCTCCATCGCCACCTGGACGACGTCGTCGGCACCTTCCGGCGAGCCGAGCACGACCGTCGCCAGGCGCAGCGCGCTCGCCAGCTCCTGGCGGACGCGGGCGTCGAACGCGTTGGGGTCCAGGCGACGGATCGTCGCTTCATACCGCATCCGGCCGAAGGACGATCACCCGTCCAGCAAGTAGTCGATCAATCGGTCCACCTCGCCCTCGTCCAGGTTCAGCACGGGCATCAGATCGTCGTGCGTCCTCGTCGGCGACGTGAACGCGGTGGGATCGGTCATCGACTCGGCGAGGTAGGACTCGGCGTCCATGTCCGGGCGGCGGGCGCCGGCCCACGCGGCAGCGTCGGCCAGTGGCGGACCGACGTCGACCGCGGACTGCGTGTCCGGTCCGTCGTGGCACGCCGCGTAGCCCTTGGCGACGAACAAATCGGCGCCCTCGATCAGCGGAGACGAGGAGCCGGAGGAGCCGACGCCCCCGGCGGCGACGAAGCCGGCCGCCGAGAGGGCCAGGCCGGTGGCGGCCGCCGCCGAGCGGGCCCTCACGTGACGACCTGGACCTCATTGGCTCGGTCATCGTTGCCGTCGGGTCGGCGGCGGCCCGACAGCGCATCGATGATCAGCACGGCCGCGCACCCGAAGGCGCCGACGGCGAACAGCACGATCGTCCAGTTCGGCAGCCAGCCGTCGTTGCCAGCCGCACCGGCCGACGCGCTCGCCGCGCCGACGACGACATCCACCCACTGCTCCTCCATGAACAGGCCGTCGCGCATCTCGGTGCTGAGCGACAGCGAGGTCGCATCGTGCGGTACGGCCACCGTGGCGACGAAGTGCCCGGGCTCACCGGACGACCGCGCCGGGGCGAACTGCTCGCCCTTCACCCCGTCGGCGCGCACGCCGAGGCCGATCGCGGCACCCTTCCACTCCGCGGCGTCCACGGGTGTCACACCGTGCTGGAGCACCGTGAAGCCGATGTCGACCTCCTCGCCGGCCGTGAGCGGCGGCAGGGGATCGAGCGAGCCCACGGCCCACCCGCCCGCACCGGCGACGGACGGCAGGGAGACGGCGGTCACGGCAACGAGCAATCCGATGATGCGCTTCATGCCCGTCCTACACCGCCCGCCTCGTTCAGGTTCCCGCGCCGGCCTCATCTCCCGCTTTGATCACCGATCTGGTAGCCCTGGCAACAACATCGGTGACCAAAGCGGGAACGGTCAGAGCGCGCGGTCCAGCCGCCGGCGCAACGTCTCCAGCACCGCCGCGGCACGTCGGGCGACGGCGGCGTCGGGATCGTCGAGCAACGCGTGCAGCACGCCGGCGTGTTCGCCCTCGCCGATGACACCGAGGGCCGTGGCGGACGCGGCACGCACGCGAGGCGAACCGTCGGACGTTCGGGCGGCGACGAGCTCGGCCGCTTCGGCCAACTCGCGACGGGTCACGACCCGCGCCGCCATCTCGCGCACCCGCCAGTGGTCGTCGTCGAGGGCGACCAGCACGGCGCTCGTGGCGTTCGAGGACCAGACGTACAGCAATGCCCGCGCCGCCCACACGCGGGCCCAGTAGGCGTGCCCCGGCGGCTTGCCCGTCGCCAGCCAGCTTTCGTCGGTCAGTCCGCCGAGCGTCATGGCGAGCTCTGCGCCGGGTGCGGTGGGCACGTCGTCGGGCCCGAGCGCGAGGAGCGCGGCGCACCGTGCGACGACCTCGTCGTCACCCCAACGGTCGCACGCCTGCTCCACCCGCTCCTGCGGCGAGCTCGCCACGCCCATCGCGATCAGCGTGAGCGACGAGCGCGCAAAGCGCGACGCATGATCGGACGGGGTGGCGCGGTGGAGTGCTGGCGGCGGACCCCGACGGTCGTGAATTCGGCCTGCTCGAACATGGGGACGGTGCGGCGCCACAGTTCGGCCGCCGAGCGCTTCGAACGCGTCGCTGAGGCGACGTCGACCGGGTAGGACTCGACCAGGCGGATCCCGTGTTCGCGGGCGTAGTCGAGCGTCGCCGCCAGCAACCGACGAGCCACACCGGTCCGTCGGGCCGCCGGCGCAACGACGAAGCAAACGATCGACCACACCGGACGATCGTCGATCGGTCGCAGCAGCCGCGACGACGTCAGGCGGCCGTACGCCTCGCGCCGATCGAAGCTGACCCACCCGACGGCGACGTCGTCGTGGTAGGCGATGAGACCGGCGGCGCGCCCGTCGGCACAGGCGTCGGCGATGGCGCGGTGGTGGACCGCCCGGTTCGCGTCCCGGCTCGACCATGACCATTCGGCATTGGCCAGCCGCATATACGCGCACTGGCAGACGCGAGGGTCACCGCTGGCGAACAGCGCGTCGAGGTCGCCGGCGTTCTCCGCCGTGACCGGCTCGATACGCAGATCCGTCAGGGGATCACGGTGGCCGCGAGCCATCGCAGGAGGGTAGGCGCCGGCAGCACGACGGCACTCGCATGCGTAGTGTCCGCCCCCGTGCGCATCGCCATCTCGACCGGCGGGGGCGACGCCCCCGGCCTGAACTCCGTCATCCGGGCGGCCACGCTGTCGGCGATCCGTCGCGGCTGGGAAGTGGTCGGCATCCGGGACGGCTTCGACGGCCTGATGTTCCCCGAGCGCTACCCGGAGGCCGGCGGCACGATCGAGCTCGTTCGCAACGTCGTGCGCGGCATCGCCCACCTCGGCGGCACGATGCTCGGCAGCACCAACCGGGGCAACCCGATCGCCTTCCCGGTGCAGCAGCCGGACGGTTCCTGGATGACCGTCGATCGCACCGACGAGCTCGTCGGGCTCTTCCGTGCCCACGGCATCGAGGCGTTGATCACGATCGGCGGCGACGGGTCGCTGACGATCGGCCAGCGGCTGCAGTCGGCTGGGCTGCGTGTCGTCGGTGTGCCGAAGACGATCGACAACGACCTCGACATGACCGAGGCGACGTTCGGCTTCGACACCGCGGTCGAGGTGGCGACCGAGGGCATCGACCGCCTGTTCACGACGGCGACCTCGCACAGCCGCCTGTTCGTCGTCGAGGTGATGGGGCGTTACGCCGGATGGATCGGCCTGCACGCCGGGATGGCGGCCGCGGCCCACGCCATCCTCATCCCCGAGATCCCGTTCGACCTGCGCGCCGTCGCCGACATGATCCGCCGGCGCGAGGCCCGGGGCGCCCGCTTCGCCATCATCGTCGTCGCCGAAGGCGCGTCGCCGGCGGGCGGGGAGCGGTCGGTGATCGGCCGGAGCGTCGGGCAGGCCGAGCGGCTCGGCGGCATCGGCTCCTGGGTGGCGTCCGAGCTGGAGCGGCTGACCGGCAAGGAGGCCCGCACCGTCGTGCTCGGCCACCTGCTGCGAGGCGGGACGCCGACGTCGCTGGACCGCCTGCTCGGCCTGCGCTTCGGCACCGCGGCCGTCCGGGCGCTCGAGGACGGTCGCGACGGCGTGATGGTCGCGCTGCGCTCGAACGAGATCGGGCTCGTGCCGCTGGCCGAGGCCGTCAGCCGCATGCGCACCGTCCCCCTCGACGGCGACACCGTGCAGGCCGCCCGCGACCTCGGAATCTCCTTCGGCGACGAACCCGTCGGCGACGAACCGACGGGCGAGGAGCCGTGATCGGCGCGGCAGTGTGACGTCAGCGAGGCACGTCTGCCGCGCGTCAGGTCACACTTCGCGGCCTACGAACCGACGCGCTCGACGAACTCGGTGATGCGGGCGACGAAGGCGTCGCGGTGGAAGCGCTCGAACTGCTCCCACGTCGTGAGCGTGGTGGTGTCCTGCACACGGTCGAGGAACAGGCGGCCGTCGAGGTGGTCGCACTCGTGCTGGAACGTGCCGGCCGTGAGGCCGCGCTTGACCTCGTCGTGCTCGACGCCGTCGCGGTCGAGGTAGCGGACCCGCACGTTGACGTGCCGGAACACGTTGCCGCGCAGGTCGGGGACCGAGAGGCAGCCCTCGTTGATCTCGACGAGCTCGTCGTCGATCGGCTCGATGACCGGGTTGACGACGACGGTCAGCGGGATCGGCGGCTTGTAGGGGTAGCGGGGGTTGTGGTCGACCTCGATCACGGCGATGCGCACGGGCGCGTCGACCTGGTTCGCCGCCAGGCCGGCGCCGTTGGCGTCGTGCATCGTGTCGATCAGGTCGTCGATGAGCGTCTGCACCTCCGGCGACGCCAGCTCGTCGGCCGTGATCTCCCGGGCGCGTTCGCGCAGCACCGGGTGTCCCACCGTCACGATGGCGCGGACGGTCATGCGCCCCACCGCTCGATGTCGTCGATGCGATCCGTCATCCGATCATCTCCCTGGTGCGGGTCCAGAGGACGGGGAACAGCGGGTGGTCCATCGGCGCGCCGGGCGCCAGCTCGTCGACGAGACCGGGGAACGGCGGCGACGTGGCCCACGGGCGGGGGGCGTGCACGATGTCGTCGCCGAGGAACCGCAGCGACAGCACGCGGCGCCGGTGCGGGCCGGGCACGCCGCCGGCGGCGTGGAGCGTGAGCATGTGGAAGAACACGGCATCCCCCGGCTCCAGCGCCCAGCCGACGATGCGGTGCCCGTCCGGTCGGCCGGCGACGTCGGGCAGCTCGGCCAGCGACCCCTCGGGGAACCATTTGGCCCGATCGTCGAGGAACGAGCGGGGCATGAACCACGGGCCGAGGTGGGAGCCGGCCACGAACTGCAGCGTCGACGCCAGCGGCACCGGATCGACGGGGAACCACATGCTGGCGTTCTGGCGACCGTCGACGTTGTAGTACGGCTGGTCCTGGTGCCACGGCGTGCGCTGGCGGGTGCCGGGCTCCTTGACCAGCACATGGTCGTGGTACAGGCGCACGGTCCCGGCGCCCATCAGCTCGCCGGCGATGGCGGCGGCGCCGGACTCGACGGCGAAGCGCTCGATGTCGGGCAGCCGCGACCAGTTGCAGAAGTCCTCGATGAACGCGCCGTCGCCGGTGTCGCTGGCCCGCTTGGCCAACGGCGACAGGTCGGCCAGGTTGGCCTCGATGGCCCGCCGGGCCAGCTCGACGTGCTCGGGCGCGACCGCCCCGCGCACGCACACCGCGCCGTCACGCTGGAAGTCGCCCTCGACGCGCACGCCCCAGATCATGTCATCGAGCCTCGCCGGCGCCCCGACCCACATTTGTGTCACCGCACGTGCGCAGACACGGCCACGTGCGGTGACACAAACCTGGGCTCATTCGGTCATCGGGATGCGCACGCCGCGTTCGGCGGCCACCTCAATGGCGCGGTCGTAGCCGGCGTCGACGTGGCGGATGACACCCATGCCGGGATCGGTCGTCAACACCCGTTCCAGCTTCTCGGCGGCCAGGTCGGTGCCGTCGGCGAGCGCGACCATGCCGGCGTGGATGGACCGGCCGATCCCGACGCCGCCACCGTGGTGGATCGACACCCACGTCGCCCCGGACGACGTGGTGGCGAGGGCGTTGAGCAGTGGCCAGTCGGCGATGGCGTCGGAGCCGTCGGCCATCGCTTCGGTCTCGCGATAGGGCGAGGCGACCGAGCCCGAGTCGAGGTGGTCGCGGCCGATGACGATGGGCGCCGAGATCTCGCCCCGCCGCACCATGTCGTTGAAGCGCAACCCGAGGCGGTGCCGCTCGCCGTAGCCGAGCCAGCAGATGCGCGCCGGGAGACCCTGGAAGGCGACGCGCTCGCCGGCGAGGCGGATCCAGCGGGCCAGACGGTCGTCGTCGGGGAACTCTTCGAGCACGGCCCGGTCGGTGGCGGCGATGTCGGCTGGATCGCCCGACAGCGCGACCCACCGGAACGGGCCCTTGCCCTCGCAGAACAGCGGCCGGATGTACGCCGGCAGGAACCCGGGGTAGGCGAAGGCGTCCTCGTAGCCGCCGAGCGCGGCCTCGGCGCGCAGGCTGTTGCCGTAGTCGAACACCTCGGCCCCCCGCTCCATGAACCCGACCATCGCCCGACAGTGGGCGGCCATCGACGCCCGAGCCCGCCGGGTGAGCTCGTCCGGGTGCCGGCGGGCCAGCTCCTCGGCCGCGTCCGGCGTGAGGTCCACGGGCACGTAGGACAGCGGGTCGTGGGCGCTCGTCTGGTCGGTGACGATGTCGGCCGGGAAGCCGACGTCGAGCAATCGCGGCACGACGTCGGCGGCGTTGCCGACCACGCCGACGGAGAGCCCGCGCCGCTCGTCGCGTGCCGCGGTGCAACGGGCCACGGCGTCGTCGAGGTCGTCGGCCACCTCGTCGAGGTAGCGGGTGTCGATGCGCCGCTGCACGCGCCACGGGTCGACGTCGATGCACAGGGCCACGCCGTCGTTCATCGTGATCGCCAGCGGCTGTGCGCCACCCATGCCGCCGAGCCCGGCGGTCAGCGTGATCGTGCCGGCGAGCGAGCCGTCGAACCGCCGCCGGGCGATCTCGGCGAAGCACTCGTATGTGCCCTGGAGGATCCCTTGCGTGCCGATGTAGATCCACGAGCCGGCCGTCATCTGCCCGTACATGGTCAACCCGGCGGCTTCGAGGCGGCGGAACTCGTCCCACGTGGCCCAGTCCGGGACGAGGTTGGAGTTGGCGATCAGCACCCGCGGCGCCCACTCGTGGGTGCGGAACACGCCGACCGGCTTGCCCGACTGGACGAGCATCGTCTCGTCGTCGCCCAGCGTCGTCAGCGTCCGGCACAAGGCGTCGAACGCCGGCCACGAGCGGGCCGCCCGCCCGGTCCCGCCGTACACCACGAGATCGTCGGGACGCTCCGCCACCTCGGGGTCGAGGTTGTTGTGCAGCATGCGGTAGGCGGCCTCCTGCGGCCAGCCCCGGCAGCTCAAGGCGGTGCCACGCGGGGCGCGGACGGGGCGGGCTCCTTCGGCCACGGCCGGCTACTCGACGATCTCGCTCGTCTGCATCACCGGGGAGATCGTCGTGTAGTTGGGGACGTCGGCCATCACGGCCGCCGTGCCCTCTGCCGCCATCGCCGCCTTGAGCGCCTCGATCGACTCGAACCGCACGTGCAGGGCGGCGACGTGCGGGCCGTTCAGCCCCTTGTCGATCTCGGCGCCGTCGAGGCCCCACGTCGAGACGCACAGCGGGACGTGCTGGTCCCGGTAGTAGTCGTGGTCGAAGGTCGCGCCGTCGGTGCGCGGATAGAGGACGCTGAGTCGGATCATGCGAGCGACGGTACGCCGCCCGGCCGGACGGTCGGGCACGGGCGGTGGTTCAGCACTCCCGATCCAACGCGACGGTGAGCGTCGCCCGTTGGACGTGGCGCAGCCCGAACAGGTCGCTGCTGACGATCCGGAAGGGCAGCGCGACCTGTTCGGAGCATGCTCCCGTGGGAAACGCCAGGGTCACGAACGACGCCGCCGACCCCGTGGCGATGATGGTGCCGAGCTCGAGCCGCACGCCGCTCGACACGATCGTCGTGTCGAACGCCGGTCCACCACCGACGTTGGCGGCCCGCAGGCGGAACGTGATCGTGTTGGCCGCCGCAACCGGCACCGGGTGGCGCGGTCCACGGAGGGTGAGCTCCGGCCGCAGTGGCGCCGCCACCCGGCGCCGGACCCGCGCCACCTCCTGCGGATCGGACCCGCCCTCGCCCCCGCCGACCCCGCCGCCGACGGTGGCGCTGCGGAACGAGTACTCGATGTCGTTCCAGTCCTCGGCCCCGGCGAGCACCGTGGTGTCGCCGTCGCCGTTGATGTCGGCACTCACGCTGGCCGTGGAACCGGGGCACGTCGGCCCCTCGAAGGACCCGTCGGCGTCCCAGTCCATCGGACCGAAGCCGAGCGTCCCGGCGTCGATGCCGGCGCACTCATCGAGCGCCGACTCGTCCAGCGCCGACGTGCCGCCTGGCGGGAGCGCCTGCACCGAGTAGTCGCACTCGCCCGGGATGCCGGGTTGCACCGGGCTGGTCGGCACGGTGCACGCCTGGAACAGGTAGTTCATGACGCTGAGGTAGTTCGGCTTGTAGTTTTCGCTGTCGGTGCCGCCGTGACCGAGGCGGAGGATGTGGCCGAGCTCGTGGAGCAGGGTCCCGGCCTGCTGCTCGTCGTTGCCGACGCTCCACCCGTTGGCGTCCGACCCCCAGCAGTTGAACCCGTCGGTCCCGGTGCCGCCGAGCGTCACGAGGAAGTGGTCCTCGCCGCCGGGCGCCCATCCCGACGTGCAATCGTTGGCGGGCTTTCGGAAGTTCGTCTGGTGGCCGAAGATCGTGTACCGGTAGAGACGCAGCCGACGCTCGTCGAAGTTGGCCGCCTTGAGGTCGTCGAAGTCCGTCGCCGGGTCGCCGACGGCTCCATCGAAGTCGATGATCTCGTTGCCCGTCTCGACGATCGTTTTGCCGCCCTCGAGATCGCCGAACGTGCCGATCACGCCGCCACCACCGGCGACGGTGAAGATCGCACCGTCGCCGTACAACGGCCCGACGTCGAGATGGGGTTGGATGCCGGTCGTGCCGTCCAGGTTGACCACCGGGGCGTCGGCGAACGCCTGAGCGGCCAGCATCAGCGCGTCGGAGCGCGGGCAGTGGGAGTGGGGGCCCTCGACACCGAACGTGAGCTGCTCGAGGCAGTCGATCTCCACGTACACGTCCCGGCGCTTGGGGTCGGCGCCGGGCAACAGCACGTCGACGGTGCCGTCGCCGTCGGCGTCGTAGCCGTTCACCTCCCAGCAGTCGTTGAGGCCGTCGCCGTCCCGGTCGCCTGTCGTGTCGGGAAGGGCGAGCGCGGTGACGCCGCGGGAGTCGCCCCAGTCGAAGCCGCCGTCGTCCAGGACGATGGACCACGTGTCGGTGTCGACGTAGTCGTGGACCTGGTAGCGGTCGTTGCCGCCGGGGTTGCGGCCGAGGGCGAGCTCGTCGTCGCCGTCGCCGTCGACGTCGCCCATGGCGAGGGCGGTGACGCCGCGGGAGTCACCCCAGTCGAAGCCGCCGTCGTCGAGGATCAGGCTCCAGCTCTCGGCGTCGACGTAGTCGTGGACCTGGTACCGGTCGTTGCCGCCGGGGTTGCGGCCGAGGGTGAGCTCGTCGTCGCCGTCGCCGTCGACGTCGCCCATGGCGAGGGCGGTGACGCCGCGGGAGTCGCCCCAGTCGAAGCCGCCGTCGTCGAGGATCAGTGACCAGTCGCCGTCTTCGTAGTCGTGGACTTGGTAGCGCATGTTGCCGCCGGCGTTGCGGCCGATGGCCAGTTCGTCGTCGCCGTCGCCGTCGACGTCGCCCATGGCCAGGGCGCTGACTCGTCGGCTGTCGCCCCAGCCGTGGCCACCGGCGTGGAGCTGCTCCCAGCTGCCGCCGCTCTCGTCCATCACCTGGTAGCGCATATTGCCGCCGGCGTTGCGGCCGATGGCCAGTTCGTCGTCGCCGTCGCCGTCGACGTCGCCCATGGCCAGGGCGGTGACGCCGCGGCTGTCGCCCCATCCCTCGCCGCCGTCGTCCACGAGTGCGGACCAGATGCCGGCCGCGAACCGGTCGACCCGGTAGCGCATGTTGCCGCCGGAGTTGCGGCCGATGGCCAGCTCGGCTCGGCAGTCACCCGTGAGACCGGCCGCGGCGGCGACCGGTTCGACGTTCACCGGCCGCACGCCGACCGCGGTGGCGACCAGCCCACCGATCAGCATCGCCCGTCCGAGAGATCGAGATCGTGTCATGGCTGCCCTCCATGTGTCGTTGGACACATGAGTCGCCGGCAACGCCACGGATACCTACCGAGGCCCGTGCGCCCGCCTCGCCCCACCAGGAGAGCCATGATGGGGTGATGTCCTCGCTGGTGTTTCAGCAGTACTACCTGGGCTGCCTGTCGCAGGCGTCGTACCTGATCGGCGATCGCGGCTCCGGGCGGGCCGTGGTCGTCGACCCGCGGCGTGACGTCGGCGAGTACCTGGACGACGCCGCCGCGGCCGGACTCACGATCACGCACGTCGTCGAGACCCACTTCCACGCCGACTTCCTCTCGGGCCATCTGGAGCTGGCCGAGCAGACCGGCGCGACCATCGTGTTCGGGCGCGCCGCCGAGGGCCGCGTCGGCTTCCCGGCCCACTTCGCCGCCGACGGCGAGCGCATCGAGCTCGGCGACGTCACACTCGAGGTCCTCGCCACGCCCGGGCACACGCCGGAGTCGATCTCCATCGTCGTACGCGAGACCGGCGACGGCGAGCCGTGGGGCGTGCTCTCCGGCGACACGCTGTTCATCGGCGACGTCGGTCGGCCCGATCTGCTCTCGGCCGACGGCGTCGGCGCCGACACCCTGGCCCGCCAGCTCTTCCATTCCCTCCGCGACCAGCTGCTGACGCTGCCGGACGCCACGCGCCTGTTCCCCGCCCACGGGGCCGGGTCGGCGTGCGGCAAGAACCTGTCGACGGAGACCGAGAGCACGATCGGCGAACAGCGACACACGAACTACGCGCTGGCGCCGATGAGCGAGGACGAGTTCGTCGAGGCGGTCACCCAGGGTCAGTCGGTGGCGCCGCTGTACTTCGGTTTCGCCGCCAACCGCAACCGCGAGGACCACGAGACGTTCGACGAGCTCGAGGCCAGCCGGCCGCTCTCGTGGGACGAGGTCGCCGTCGCTCGTCGGGACGGCGCCGTGCTCGTCGACGTCCGTCCGGCCGCTGAGTTCGCCCGTGGCCACCTCACCGGGGCGATCAACGTCGGGCTCGACGGGCGCTTCGCCGAGTACGCCGGCGAGGTCGTCGCCGCGGGCACACCGATCGTGCTCGTCGCCGACGACGGTACGGCGCACGAGGCGAAGGTGCGGCTGGCCCGCATCGGCTTCGACGACGTTGTCGGGCACATCGCCGACCCGGTCGCGACGATGGCCGCCCATCCCGACGCCGTGTCTCCGGCCTCGCGCCTGACGGCGACGGAGCTGGCGGCGCGCCTCGACGAGGTGGCGGGCCTCCAGGTCGTCGACGTGCGCGGTCCGGGCGAGGTCGCCGCGGGGTCGATCGCCGGCGCCCACCTGATCCCGTTGCCGGCGCTGGTCACCCGTCTCGACGAGCTCGATGCCGCGGCGCCGACCGTCGTCTACTGCGCCGGCGGCTACCGCTCCAGCGTCGCCGCCAGCGCGT
>JACCUL010000556.1 GCA_013811855.1 Acidimicrobiia bacterium | reverse complement strand
GTGCTACGCCACGCCCCCGGCGCCCCCAGCCGCGTCCGGGTCGGGTCCTCGACGGTTGCGTCGGCCACGTCACCCGGCGCTGTCCGCACGATCGTGGTCGAGGTCTTCAACCAGACATCCGTGCGACGGGGCGGTGCCGCCCAGGACCGGGATGGGCGCGCGGGTCTCGGCCTGCGGGGGATGGCCGAGCGGCTGCGGGCGTACGGAGGCTCGTTGTCCGCAGCGCCCACCGACGACGGCGGCTGGCGCGTCGTCGCCACCATGGCGACGCGCAGACCGACCGACCACGACGAAGCCCGAGTCCCGGCACCGACCGCGCCGTGAGCAACGTGAACGTCGTGCTGGTCGACGACCAGCAGCTGGTCCGCGCCGGCGTCGCCTTCATCCTGTCGACGGAGCCGGGCATGCGCGTCCTCGCCGAGGCGGAGAACGGCGAGTTGGGGTTCCACGCGGCCATGGCCCACCGGCCCGACGTGGTGATGATGGACGTGCGGATGCCGGTGATGGACGGGCTCGAGGCAACCCGCCGCATCCGGGAGGCGCAAGGCCCTCCGGTGTTGGTGCTGACGACGTTCGACGACGACGACGTGCTGTGGGGAGCCGTACAAGCAGGCGCCGCCGGGTTCGTCCTCAAGGATGCCCCTGCGGACGACCTGATCCGCGCCGTGCGGGCCGTCGCCCAGGGCGGTTCGTGGCTCGACCCCCGAGTGACGCCGCGACTGCTGGCGGTGTTGCAGGCATCATCGCACGCCGGCCCGCGCCCGGAGTCGTTCAACCGCCTGTCCCAGCGCGAGCTGGAGGTGCTGGCGCGCATCGCACGGGGTGCCTCCAACCCCGAGATCGCCGAGGCGCTGTTCGTGAGCGAGCGCACCGTCAAGGGCCACGTCGGCAGCATCTTCTCCAAACTGGGGGCGCGCGACCGCGCCGCTGCCATCGTGCTCGCCTACGACGCGGGACTGATCACGCCCGGCGCGTCCTGACCCGGGCTTGCACGATTGGGTATCGCACGTTAGTATAACGTACGTTAACTGATCGTCGAGTGGAGTCGAGTCGAGTCATGAGTGCGTACGAACGATTGCGGGACGCGATTGCCGCCGGCGACGCCGGTCGCGTGGTCGACACGCTGGCCGATGACGTCGTTCTGCGGGTCGCCGTCCACAACGAGCCGTTCACGGGTCGACCGGCCGCGGCGCGGATCCTGCGCACCGTGCTCGACGGGGTGCTGCGCGAGATCGAGGTGCTCGAGACGATCACGGGTGTCGAGGCGAGCGTGCTGACGTTCCGGGCCACGGTGGACTCGCATCCCGGCCGTACCGACGGACTGTTGGTGGCCCGCGAGGACAGCGCCGGCCGGATCGCCGACCTCACGGTGTTCGTCCGGCCGCTCCCAGCCTTGCAGGCGTTGGCCGACGAGATGGGCCGACGGCTCGGTGGTGCGCCCCCGACCGGCGGCGGACGATGACCGCCACCGGGACGCGGCGCCGACGGGGCCGTGGGCACGAGCTGCGCGACGTCGTGCTCGAGCGGACGACGGATCTGCTGGCCGAGCTGGGAGACGTGCACGCGGTCACGATGCGCGACGTCGCCGCCGCCGCCGGAGTCACCCCGCCGTCGGTGTACCGCCACTTCGCGGACAAGGACGCCCTCATCCGAGCGGTCATCGGCGCCCGTTTCGAGGAGCTGACCGCCGTCCTGCGATCGGCGGCGACGGTCGCCGGCGGCGACGCCGCCGCCCGCCTCGCAGCCACGGCGCGGGCGTACGTCCAATGGGGACTCGATCATCCGGGCCACTACCGGGTCCTGTTCAGCGCCACCAACGCCGGCCCTGAGGGGCTGGGACTGCCCGCAGGGACCGAGCACCCAGGCGCCGAGTCGCATCGGACGCTCATCGAGGTGGTGGCGGAGGCGTGCCTGCCCGGCTCGACCGGGGACGAGACGCTCGTGCGAGCGACCGAGCTGTGGGCGTCGCTGCACGGCATCGTCGACCTGCGGATCACCAAACCCGACATGCCGTGGCCGCACCGAGACGACCTCGTCGATGCCGCCCTGGCGGCCGTCCTCACCACGTCGTCGAGCTGAACGGAGCGTCACCGCATGAGCGTCCTCGTCTTCCTCACACTGGTCGTCACAGGGTTCGTGTCCTGCGCCGAGTTCGGCTCCTACGCCTTCGTCCACCCGGTCCTGCGCCGGCTGCCGCAGCCCGAGCGCCTGGCCGTCGAACAGGGCCTGCTGAAGACGTTCGGTCGCATCATGCCCGTCGGGATGACCGCCGCCGTCGTGCTCGCCATCACCGCCGCCAGCAGGAACCCCAGCGCGTGGTCGTGGTCGGCGGTCGTCGCCTTCGTCGCAGCGCTCGTCTCGACGGTCATCTTCAACGTGCCGATCAACCGAGCCACTGGACGCTGGGAAATCACGGAGCCACCGCCGGGATGGGAGCGGATCCGCCGGCGCTGGGAGGTCTTCCAGGGCGTACGGTCGTGGCTGCTGCTTGCGGGGTTCGTGCTCGTCTGCGCCGCCGCCACCACCTGAACCGCGCGATCTCACCGACGTCGTGGGCGGCCAACGACCGGCCGACGGGACCGCGCCCTCGCCAAGTGCTTGAACTCGCCTGGCCGTAACCGGACGGCTTCATGTCACCCCGCCAGTTCACTCGCCTGAGGCAACCGCCGGCCGCACAGAACGCCGCGACCGAACGTCGTTCTCAAGGCTTTGGACAGCCGCACATATCGATTGCCTCTTTGTTGTCAAGGGGCAGTTTCGGGGGGTCGGGGCGCGCGGCAGCTCCACCGGTCAGCGTCGCCGGCCGGTGGTCGTAGGGTGTGGTTCAGGGTCTGGGCAGTGACTTCGCCGAAGTGCCGGTGCTCAGGTGCGAGCCGGCCACGCGGGCGTCACAGTCGTCCTGATGTGTCCTGCCCGGACCCGCTGATCATCGAGCGGCGACGTGTCGGGCGTCGGCGACGAGGTGTCGCCAGACGACGTCGCTGAGCCG
>JACCUL010000552.1 GCA_013811855.1 Acidimicrobiia bacterium | reverse complement strand
CATCGGTCAGGCTGCGGCTGAGCCGGGCCAGCAGTCCTGCCCTGTCGCGGCAGGCGACGTCGACGAGCCAGTGGTCCGGCTCGCGGTCGGGGCTCACGGCGACGCGCACCGTGCCGTTCGGCGGCAGCGGTTCGACGAGCCGCGCCTGACGGGCCAGCTCGTCGGGTTCGTGGGCGAGCAGGTAGTCGATGGGCGCGCCGTGCAGCCGCTCGATCGCCGCCGGCTCGTCGACGAGCGCCGCGGCCCGCGATCGTCGGTCGTCGGCGAGGTCGACGGCGCCGCTCCCGAGGATGTCGGGATGGCGCAGGAGGTCCGACACCAGGCGATCGAGCTCGTCGAGCCCGTCGCGGTGTCGGTGGTCGAGGTCGGACGCCACGGCGAGCAGGTACGCGCCGCTGGCGGTGGCCGCCGTCGCCATGTGCGTGGCGAGGTGGCGGACCTGCACCGGTCCGTAGCCGTCGAGGTCGGCGGCCGCGGCCTGGAGGAGATCGGTCGAACCGAGGAGATGCACGACGTCGCCGGGCCGCTCGACGGCGAGCTCGTCGAGCAGCGCCCGCACGGGGCCGTCGCCGGCGTCAGGGCCGAGCACGTCGGTGGCGAGGGCGGCGAGCGTCAACGTGGTCAGGGGACCTAAACGATCGGCGTCGGGCTCCACGGCCGAGTCGGCGAGCAGCTGCTCGACGCGCGCCACCGTCGGGAAGCGCAGCACCCGCACGGGATCGAGCTCGGTCGGGTCGCCGCGGCGGCGGGCCAGCGCCGTGGCGATCGTGGGCACTCCCCGCTCCAGCACCCCGGTGGCATCGAGGAAGCGGATCGAGCGGGGATGACCACGCCGGACGATCCGCAGCAGCGCGTCGGTGTCGTCGGCCGTCCACGCGATCTCGACACCCCGGCGCTCGCTCAACCAGTCGAGCAGGCTGCTCGACGGGTGGCCGTGGTCGGCGAGTGCGGCGGCCTGCAGCGCGACCTGCGCGACGTCCGTCGCCGGCGGGCGGGCGGTCAGCACGATCTCGTCGTCGACCCTGACCACCCAGCCCCGCTCCGGCTCGGCGTCGACGGACTCGTCGTCGGGCCCGCGCGCCGCCGTCCCCGAGATCCGCCACCGCAAGAGGGGCGGTGTGACGACCGTGCTGAGGAGCACGACGACCAGCAGTGCCCCGTAGAGCTCGTCGTCGAGCACGCCTTCGGCCAGGCCGATGCTGGCGAAGATGAGGCCGACCTCACCCCTCGGGATCATGCCGATGCCGATCAGGAGGCGATCCGAATGGATGCCGACGGCGCCGTAGGCGGACACGAGCTTGCCGACGACGGCGATGCCGAGCAGGACGGCGGCGTCGAACAGCACCGCCGGCCGCAGCATCGCCCCGAGATCGGCGTTGACGCCGATGAGCACGAAGAAGATCGGGATGAAGATCCCGCCGACGCTGTGGAGGTCGGCCGCCAGACGCTCCTGGTGCGCACTGCGCCCCAGCGCCAAGCCGGCCATGAACGCCCCGATGATGAAGGCCAGCTGGGCGACGTCGGCGAGGAGGGCGAGGCCGACCACGAGGGCGAGCGCGGCGGTGGCCAGGGTCGTCCCCGACCGGGCTGTGCGGTGGATCACGTCGAGGAGCCGGGGGACCACGAACACGGCGGCGACCCCGGCGAGGACCAGGAAACCGACGGCGGCGGCGATCGTCGACGCGACCGAGCCGACGGTCACGCCACCACCGGTGACGACCTTGACGATGACCGTGAGGATGATGAGCCCGAGCACGTCATCGGCGACGGCGGCGCCGAGCACGACGCGCGCCTCGGTCGTCGCCAGGGCCCGGAGATCGCCGAACACCCGCGCCGTGATGCCGACGCTCGTCGCAGTGAGCGCGGCCCCGAGGAACAGCGCCGTCTCACCGGGTTCACCGAGGGCGAGCCCCGCCCCCATTCCGGTGGCGAACGGCACGACCACGCCGATGATCGCGACCACGAGGGACGCCCGCCCGACCCGGCCGAGCTCGGCGAGGTCCATCTCCATGCCGACCTGCACGAGCAGCAGGAGGACGCCGATCTCGGCCATCACGCCCAGGCTGACGCCGCGCTCGCCGGTCAGCTCGACGACGCCGAGGGCCGACGGGCCGATCACGATGCCGGCCACGATCTCGCCGAGCACGGCCGGGATGCCGATCCGCTCGACCGCCTCGGCGGCGACCTTGGCGGCGACGACGACGATGAGCAGGTCGAGGAAGAGCCGGGCCAGATCGACGGCCTCGGTGGCGGCGAGCACGGTCAGGCGGCGCCCGCGAGGATCGCCCTGGCGGCCGGGACTGCGGCGGGATCGAGGCGCCAGCCCCGTCGCCGCACGGTCACGACGGCGTCTCGGCCCAGGGCTCGCCGGATCGTGACCAGGGCCGACTCGCACCGCCGCGGGTCGAGCTGCGCCATACCGGCGTGCCGGCGCAACCGGGCGCGATCGACGACGCGCCCGTCATGCTCGACGAGCACGGCCAGCACGGCCCGCTCCCGCGGGCCGAGCGCGACGGCGGTGCGGGCCGGCATCCATCGGAGAGTAGAGAACCCAAGATGAACGGCGTGTGAAGTTGCCTCGCCGCCTCGGCGCGGTCGGCCCACCGCGGCGGCGATGTCAAGGGCGCTGACGGCCGGATGTTCGGCGCGGTACGCTCGTCGCCCTGTGAGCTCAGCACCGAGGTCGCGAGCGCTGCGCATCTCCGATGTCAGCAAGCGCTTCGGCGGTCACGAGGTGCTGCGCGGGGTGGCACTGGAGGTCTCGCCGGGGGCCATCTGCGCCCTCCTCGGGCCGAGCGGATCGGGCAAGACGACGCTCCTCCGGCTGATCGCCGGCCTGGAGGCCATCGACCGGGGCACCATCGCCCTCGACGACGAAGTCCTCGCCGCCGACGGGGTGTCCGTGCCCCCCGAGCGCCGCCGCATCGGCATGGTCTTCCAGGATTGGGCGCTGTTCCCGCACCTCACCGTGGCCGACAACGTCGCGTTCGGCCTGGGCCGCAAGCC
This sequence comes from Acidimicrobiia bacterium, assembly GCA_013811855.1. Lineage (GTDB taxonomy): Bacteria > Actinomycetota > Acidimicrobiia > Acidimicrobiales > Ilumatobacteraceae > JALZMG01. The sequence continues at coordinate 2,532 of JACCUL010000552.1, read as the reverse complement.
CGACACCCGTCGGGTCGGGGAGGCCCTCGAGATGGTCGGGCTGACATCCGAGGCCCACCGTCGTCCGGGCACGCTGTCGGGCGGCCAGCAGCAGCGGGTCGCGTTGGCCCGGGCGCTCGCCCCGCAGCCCGAGGTCCTGTTGCTCGACGAGCCGTTCTCCAACCTCGACGTCACGCTGCGGGCCCGTCTGCGCCGGGAGGTCCATGCCGTCCTGCGCACCGCCGGGGTGACGACGGTGTTCGTCACCCACGACCAGGACGAGGCGTTCGTGCTCGGCGATCGCGTGGCCGTCATGAACGGCGGCGTCATCGAGCAGGTCGACCCGCCGCCCGCGCTGTACCAGCGCCCGACGACGGCGTGGGTGGCCGGTTTCGTCGGCGACGCCAACCTCGTGCCGGGTCGGGCGACCGGCGGGTGCGCGACGACGATGCTGGGCCCGATCGAGCTCGCCCGCCCAGCCGACGGCGACGTGCGCGTGCTCGTGCGCCCCGAGCAGCTCGAGCTGGCCCGCAGCACCAACGGCGACGGCACCCACGCCGTCGTCACGTTCGTCGAGTACTACGGCCACGACGCGATGGTGTCGCTGCAGCACCCGCAGCTCGGGTCGTTGCGGGCCCGCCTGATGGCGGCGATCGTCGAGGTCGGCGACCACGTCGACGTGCGGTTCATCGGCGGCCGCACGGTCGCCTTCCCGACGCCCGTTTCCGCCGTCAGTCGTTAGGGTTGCTTTACATTACGTCGATGCCGCTACTAACGTCGCTGCCGTGCCCTGTTCCGTGCCGTTCCGCGCCGTCCGTCCACTCGCCCGTCTGGCGCTGATCGGCGGGGCCGGCGTCGTCGCCCTGGCCTCGTGCGGCGGCGACGACGGCAGTCGGCTGACGATCTACAGCGGCCGCAGCGAGGAGCTCGTCGGGCCGCTGCTGCAGCGGTTCTCCGACGCCACCGGGATCAAGATCGACGTGCTGTACGGCGACTCTGCCGACGTCGCCCTGCAGATCGACGCCGAGGGTGACGAGACGCCGGCCGATGTCTTCCTGTCGCAGGCGCCCGGACCGCTCGGGTTCCTCGACGCGGGCGACCGTTTCGCCGCCCTGCCGCTCGACGTCGTCGAGCAGGTCGAACCGGAGTACCGCGCCGACGACGACCAGTGGATCGGCGTGTCGGCACGGGCGCGCGTGTTGGCCTTCGACCCGTCGCGCACCCCCGAGGACACCCTCCCGGCCTCCGTGCTCGACCTCACCGATCCGCAGTACGAGGGGCGCGTCGGCGTCGCCCCGCCGAACGCCTCGTTCCAGGACTGGGTCGGTGCGTTGCGCGTCGAGATCGGCGACGAGGCGACGAGCGATCTCCTGGCCGGGCTGGTGGCCAACGACGTGCAGACGTACCCGAACAACGTGGCGATCGTCGACGCCATCGCCCGGGGTGAGGTCGACTACGGCCTCGTCAACCACTACTACGTCCTCGAGCTGACGGAGCAGGACCCGGACCTCGGCGTCGAGAACCACTTCTTCCCGGCCGACGATCCCGGCAGCCTCGTGCTCGTCTCGGGGGTGGCCGTGCTCGACACGACCGACCAGACCGACGAGGCGACGCGGTTCGTCGAGTTCCTCCTCTCGTCCGACGCGCAGCAGTACCTCGCCGACGAGACGCGGGAGTTCCCGCTCGCCGGTGGGGTCGAGCCCGTCGGCGACCTGCCGCCGCTGGCGGGCGTCGCGGCCGGCACCGTCGACCTGGCCGAGCTCGGCGCCTCGTTCGCGACGACCCGCCAGCTGATCGAGGACGCCGGCCTGGAGGGCTGATGACGTCGCGCTGGCACGTCGCGTGGTGGGCGGTCCTCGGCGCCATCGCCGCCGCGTTCGCCGCGCCGTTCGCCTCACTCGTCGTCAAGGGGCTGGGCGAGGCCGGCGCCACGTGGTCGGCGGTGACCGACGACCGGGTGCTCGGGCCGCTGTGGCGCACCGTGCTGCTGGCGGCGATCGTCACGGTGTCGGCGACCGTGCTCGGCGTCGGGATGGCGTGGTGCTGCGCCCGCACCGACGTGTTCGGCCGACGGGTTCTCGGCGTCGCCGCCGTGCTCCCGCTGGTCATCCCGTCGTTCGTCGCCGCCAACGCGTTCGTCAGCGCCTTCTCGCCCGGAGGCCTGCTGGAGCAGGCCCTCGGGTGGACCGGGCTGCCCGAGGTGCGCGGCCTGCGCGGGGCGGTCATCGTGCTGACGCTCCTCAGCTACCCGTACGTGTTCCTGCCGGTGCTGGCGCGGCTGTCGTGGCTGCCGCCGTCGTTGGAGGAGAGCTCCCGCCTGCTCGGCGTCCCGGCGTCGGGCACGTTCCGCCGGGTCGTGCTGCCGCAGATCGGTCCGGCGATCGCGTCTGGGTCGGTGCTCGTGGCGCTCTACGTCGTCAGCGACTTCGGGGCCGTGCAGTTCGTCGGCTACGACACGCTGACCCGCACGATCTTCGCCGCCAAGCTCGACCCGGTCCGTTCGGTGGCCATGTCGCTGGTGCTCGCCGCGCTGGCCTTCGCCGTCACTGCGGC
>JACCUL010000241.1 GCA_013811855.1 Acidimicrobiia bacterium | reverse complement strand
ATCCCGACGCGACGAGCGGGAACACCGCCCCGGCCTGCAACGCCGCCTGCTGCCCCGGCCGGTGGTCGGCCAGGTCGTCGGTGTTGACACCGAGCACGACCGTGGCCCGTTCGGCAGCGGCGATCGGGCCGACGACGTCCATCAACTCGGCCTTGCAGTGGAAGCAGCGGTCGGTGTCGTTGATGCGGTAGGCGGCGCGGGCCATCTCGTCGGTCTCGACCGCCGTCCAGCGCAGCCCCCATTCGGCGGCCAGCGCCGCGCAGTCGGCGTGCTCCGAACCGGCCAACGACGGCGAGACGGCGGTGACGGCATGGGCGTGCGCGCCGAGCACGTCGTGGGCCACGGCGGCGAGGAAGGCCGAGTCGGCGCCGCCGCTGAAGGCGACGACGACCCTGCGCCGCTCCGCCAGGTCGGCGCGCAGCGCAACGAGCTGTCCCTGCCACCGATCGGCGTCGACGTCGACAGTCACGCCGGTCGAGTCTCGCACCTCGATCGACCGGCGCGACGGTCGAGCAGATCCACGATCCCGGCCGCGGCGAGCACGACGATTGCCGGCTCGCCCGGCGCCCTGATGCGATGGGCGCCGTAGAACAGCACGGTCGTGACGAGCACGCCGGCGACGGGCACGGCGAGGAACCAGCGGGCCGGCGTCCGACGCAGACCGCGCCAGCCGCCGATGGCGCCCACCGCGAGCAGCCACCAGCACACGACGCCGGCGACGACGACGGGGCGGGCCTTCTCCTCGCGCACGTCGTTGTCGATCGTCGAGTCGAGGCCGTACAGGTCGAGCGTCCGTCCCATCCGGGCGGCCACGACGACGGGCAGGCGCCCGAGGTGGTCGCCGATGTACGTGAGGCCCTCGCTTCGCCAACGGGCCGAACGGACCGAGGCGTCGACGTCGCCGTCGTCGGGCGGCCCGAGGCAGCGGGTGTCCCAGCCGCCGACGTCGTCGTTGTACGTGAGGTCGCAATTCGCGCCGCGCAGCGTCGTGCCGTCGTTCGTGGACAGCAGCACGGGGCGCTCGAAGCGGGCGAGGTTGTAGATCGACCATGGAGCGACGACCGCCACCGCCACCGCCACGACGACGAGCGGGGCGGCAAACCGTCGGGTGCGCCACAGCAGGATCGCAGCCAGCCCCGGCCCCAGCAGCAGCAGTTCGCTGCGGGTCAGGACGGCGAGACCGACGAGCACACCGATGACGGCGGCCCGGCGAGCGGTGGGCGACTGGTCCGCCCAGACCGCGGCGAGCAGCGTCAGGGACACGACGAGGCAGGCCAACGACTCGGACATCACGAGCACGTCGTTGCTCCACAGGTTCGGGTACACGGCGGCGATCCCGGCCGCGACGAGCCCCACCCGTTCGCCGGCGAGCCGCCGGCCGAGCAGGCCGATCACGGCGACGACGGCAATGCCGACGAGCGTGATGCCGACCCGCTGCATCGTCACCCCCGACCCTGACCCCATGCTCCACGGCGTGAGGTAGAGCGACGTGAGCGGGGCGTGCTCGGCCCCGGGCTCGTTCGTCAACACCTCGCGGAACCAGTCCCCCTCGCTGTTCCGCCCGGCCTGGATGCTGTAGTAGAGGGCGTCGCTGATCGACAGGGGATCGCCCAGCTTCGTGATCAGGTGGAGGACCCGCAGGGCGGCGCCGGTGGCGGTGATCAGCAGCAGGCCGACGGCGAAGCGCCGGTCGGCCGCTCGCGGCCCAGTGGTCATGGACGTTCCGGGAGCTGGCGCAGGTACGCGGCCATGTGCGGCACGGTGAACGCCAGCACGCCGCGCTCGGGCGCGTAGATCAGGCCCTTGGTGAGCAAGCCGTCGCGCTGGGGCGAGACGCGGCTCGGCTGGTCATGACCCAGGCGGGTGGCGACGACGGCCGACGACACGTCGCCGTCACCGAGCTCGGCCATGGCGTGCAGGTAGCGCCGCTCGCTCGGCGTGGCCCGGTCGTAGCGGGGCTTGAAGAACGAGTCGACAAGCTCGCGGTAGGCGCGCGGCTCGGCCAGGTCGACGTCGTCCTCGGCGATCGGCGAGTCGTCGGCCAGGTCCCACACGTGCTTGCCGTAGCTCTGGATGAAGAACGGGTAGCCGCCCGACACCCGCACCAGCCGGTCGAGCGCACCGTCGGTGATGTCGACGCCGAGCGCCTCGGCCGGTTCGAGGAACGCCCGGGCCGAGTCGTCGGGCGACAGGGCGCCGACGGGGCGGATGCTGAACAGGCGCTCGGCGTACGAGCGGGCCTCTGACAGCACCCGTCCGACCGGCGGGAGCCCGGCGCCGCCGAGGACGACCGGCAGGCCGTCCTGGTTGACGCGGTGGGCCGCGCCGACGAGCGCGCTGAGCTGCTCGGGCGGTACCTCGTGCAGCTCGTCGATCAGCAGTGCGGCCCCGACGCCCTCGTCCTGGGCACCCTCCCCGAGCGCGACCAGCAGCTCGGTCAGGTCGGTCTCGAGATCGCCGGAGTCGGCCACGCCCGGCTCGGGTTCCAGCTCCAGCCGGAAGCCGCTGCGCAGCAACGTGGCCTGGACGGCGCGGGCGAAGCTGGCGGCGATCCGGCCGATCCGCTGCGCCCGGGCCCGGTTGCGCCAGCGCTTGTTGACGGTGCGGATCATCGGTGGCAGAGCCTCGGCGACCTGGGATCGCAGGTCGCCGCCGGGGCGGGCCTCGAACAGCTCGATCGGCCAGCCGGCGTCGCGGGCGGTCGACCGGAAGGCCAGCAGGAGCACGGTCTTGCCGACCCCGCGCAGCCCCGACAGGACGATCGGCTGGAACGAGTTGCCGGCGGCCGCCCGGCCGATGACCACGTCGAAGGCGTCGAGCACGCCGTCGCGCCCGGCGAGCAACGGCGGCGGCGTCCCAGCACCGGGCGCGTACGGGTTGGCGATCGGATCGATCCCACCACCGTAGCCCTTTCTGGCATTCTCTGCGGTTCTCCCTAGACACCCGCAGAAGACGCTCGAAAGCCTCGTCGAACGGCTTGCATCTTTGTCAGGAAACCCCTGCACCCACCTCGTCAGAACCCCGGTCGGCGGTCGCCCCAGTGGTTCCAGTGCGTGACGGCGGCGGCGGGTTTGCGGAGGGCGACGCCGAAGTTCCCGGCGGGGCGGCCGACGGGGACGAGGGCGGCGATCTCGAAGCGGTCCTCGGGGACGCCGAGCTCGGCCAGGACTTCAGCCGTGTGGATGCGGATCACCGTCGTCAGCGCGGTGCCGAGGCCGAGCGCGCGGGCGGCGAGGCAGAAGTTCTGCACCGCCGGGTACACGCTGGCGTCGAGCCGGCCGATGTCCATCTCGCCGTGGTCGTCGCGCGGCGTCCACGGGATGCGGGCCATGAGGAACACCACGAGCGCTGGGGCGGCGGCGAGGTGGTCGGCCAGGTGGCGGCTGGCCGCAACGCCGCGGCGCCACGATTCGGCCTGGGCCTCGTCCCGGAACTCCGTCACCTCGGCCAACGTCCGCTCATACCGGTCGAACGCCGCCCGGTACCAGCGGCCGAGGGTCGACTTGACGTCGGGATCGGTGACGACCACGTAGCTCTGCGGCTGCACGTTGCCGCCGCTCGGCGCCTGCTGGGCGGCCCGCAGGCAGATCTCGATCTGCGCGTCGAGGACCGGCTCGTCGGTGAACCGGCGGATGGCCCGCGTCGTCATGATCGACTCGATCACGGCGTTGGATTCCATCTCGATGTCCTCAGCGCCCTTGGAACGTCGGTGTGCGGCGAGCGACGAAGGCGTCGACCGCCTCCGCGTGGTCGGCGGAGAGGAAGCACGGGATCTCCAGCCCGGTCGACAGGTCGAAGCTCGTCAGCAAGGCCTGTTTGATCTGGGCGTTGACGGCGAGCTTCGTGCCCTGCACGGCCAGCGGCGCGCCGGCGGCAAGACGCTCGGCCCACGCCATCGCCCGCGCCGCGACGGACTCGGGCGGGCACACTTCGGCG
>JACCUL010000514.1 GCA_013811855.1 Acidimicrobiia bacterium | reverse complement strand
GGGCCACGTCGACCATGACGCGGGCGGCGAGCTGGCGGGCCAGCGCCCGCAACCGCGGGTCGGTGGCTCGGGACATGTCGGCCAGCAGCGCCAGGGCTCCGTCGGGATCGTCGTCGAGCAGATCGTCGAAGGCGTCCTCCTCGAGCGTGCCGGCCTCGGGGGACACCTCGCTGAACCCCGGCCGGCGGACCAACGCCCGCCGTGACAGCGTCGAGCGTCGGGCTTCGGTGACGGCGTCGTCGGCCGCCGCGCCCTCCTTCGGGTCCGTCGTCAGCCGGGAGTCGGCCCCGTCGGGCCGGCGGCTTTTCCCCGGTCGGCTGCCGGCGGGCCGAAGATGTCGTGCCACAGCTCGGTGATGATCTCCTCGCTGGTCCGCCCGCCGCCCTCGCGGGGACGCACGCGTCCCGACAGCGACAGCAGCGCGGCGTCCAGCCCGACGTCGCCGTCGTCGGGCGATCCGCCACGGACGTCGGCCAGCGCGGCGACCACCGCGGTGGCGTCGAGCGCGCCACGCACCGACGCACCGACGCGCAGGTCGGGGTGCTCGCGGGTCCGCCGCACGAGCTCGACGATCTTCGTCACCCACTCCCGGTCGGCGCCGAGCACGGCCCGCAGCACGATGTCGCGCTCCTCGTCGGCCGACTGGTACGTCACGCTGAGCCGGCAGACGCGGTCGTACACGGCGCTCGAGATGCGGGCCGTGCCGACGGCGTCGAACGGGTTCATCGCCGCCACCAGCCGGAAGCCGGGATCGGCGGCGAGCCGGCCCAGCCGGGGCACGTGTAGCTCCCGCTCGCTCATGACGGTGATCAGCACGTTGAGCGTCTCCTCGGGCACCCGGTTGAGCTCCTCGAGATAGAGGAGCGCGCCGTCGCGCATCGCGGTCACGAGCGGACCGTCGACGAAGATCTCCGGCACGTACCCGTCGGCCAGCACGCGGGCCGGGTCGAAGTGCCCGACGAGGCGGGCGGGGGTCAGCTCGGCGTTGCCCTCGACGAACTGGAAGCCGACACCGAGCTCGGCGGCGACGGCCCGCAGCAGCGTCGACTTGCCCGTGCCCGGCGGCCCCTCGATGACGACGTGGCGGCCGGCGTCGAGGGCGGCGAGCACCAGCTCCAGCTCGCGCCGCCGTCCCACCAGTCGCTCGGCGAGGCGCTCGAGCGCCCCGGCCGGATCAGCCATACACCATGACGCCCCGGATGTTCTTGCCGGCACGCATGTCGTCGTACCCCTCGTTGACGTGGTCGAGGTCGTAGGTGGTGGTGACGAGCCCGTCGAGGTCGAGCTGGCCCTGGCGGTAGAGGTCGAGCAGCTTGGGGATGTCGGCGCGCGGGTTGCCCGATCCGAACAGCGACCCGACGACCTGCTTCTCCATCAGCGTCAGGTCGAGCAGGCTGATGTTGGCGCTCGTCTCGAGCGCCGGGTGGATGTTGGTCACGACGACGCGACCGCGCTTGGCCGTGATCGCCAGCGCGCTGGCCAGCAGCTCGCCGGACCCGACACCCATGGTCATGATCGTCTTGTTCGCCATCCGCCCGAACGTGGCATCCGTGATCGCCGGCCCGGCCTCCTCCAGCGACGCCGCCGTGTGCGTGGCCCCGAACTCCATCGCCTTCTCGCGCTTGTTCTCCAGCGGGTCGATGGCCCAGATCTGCGCCGCGCCGGCGAGCTTGGCGCCCTGGACGGCGTTGGCTCCGATGCCGCCAATGCCGACCACGGCGATGACGTCGCCCGGCGTGGTCGCCGCGGCGTACACGGCCGAACCCCACCCGGTCACGACGCCGCAGCCGAGCAGGCAGGCCCGGTCGAGCGGGACGTCGTCGTCGATCTTGATGCAGCTGGCCTCGTTGACGACGGTGTGATGAGCGAACGTGCCGAGCAGGCACATCACGCCGAGGTCCTTGCCGTCGGCGTGGTGCCGGGACGTGCCGTCGGCAATCTGCTTGCCCACCCCGAGCAACGCCCCGAGGTCGCACAGGTTCTGGTGGCCGGTCGAGCAGCTCGGGCAGCGCCCGCACGACGGGATGAAGCCGAAGACGACGTGATCACCCGGCTTCATCCAGCCGACGTCGGCGCCGACCTCCTTGACGATGCCGGCGCCCTCGTGACCGCCGATGATCGGCAGCTCGAACGGCAGGTCGCCGGTGACGAGGTGCTCGTCGGAGTGGCACAGGCCGGAAGCGGCCAGCTCGACCAGCACCTCGCCGGGGCCGGGCGGGTCGAGCTCGATCTCCTCGACGCTCCACGGAGCGTTGATCTCCCACAGGATGGCAGCCTTGGTCTTCACGCGTACCCCCCGGTCGCAGATCGTCAGGACGAGGCGATGGTACCGGGGGGCACCACGGCGTCGATCAACGGGGACCAGTCGACGTCCTCCGTCGACCCGCCGCCCTCGCGTACGGCGACACGCCGCCACCGCAGGTCATCGGCCAGGGCGACGACCTCGTCGGTGAGCAGCTCACCGGCCCGGTCGCGCAGCCGGCGGGCCAGGGCCGGGCTGGCGCCGTCGGTGCTGACGGCGATCGTCAGCGGTCCCCGCCGGGCGAGCGCGGGCAGGATGAACGAGCAGTCGGCGGGCTGATCGGCGGCGTTGACCCAGATCCCGGCGGCCGTGGCGTCGGCGGCCACGGCGGCGTCCGTCTGCCGGTCGCCGGTCGCCGTGACGACCAGCCGCACGTCGTCGAGATCGGCGGGCTCGTACGGGCGCGGCCGCAGCTCGGCGAGGTCGGCCGGATCGAGATCGGCAGAGACGTCGACGGCGACGACGCGCAC
>JACCUL010000478.1 GCA_013811855.1 Acidimicrobiia bacterium | reverse complement strand
GCGCTGGCCCACCCCGCCGCCCGGCGGGGGATGGTGCGCGCCGGCATCGCCGTCTACGGCATCGCGCCCGGTCCGAGCGTCGACCACCTCTGCCGCGACCTGCGGCCGGCCCTGTCACTGCGGGCCCGGGTCGCCGCGGTACGTCGCGTGGCCGCGGGCGAGCGGGTCTCGTACGGGCTGCACCACACGTTCCCGGTGGCGACCACCCTCGCCACGGTGCCCATCGGGTACGCCGACGGGGTGCGCCGAGGCCTGTGGCCGGGCGGCGAGCTGCTCGTCGGCGGAAAGCGCCGGCCGATCGTCGGTGTGGTGACGATGGACCAGCTGATGGTCGACTGCGCCGACGACGAGGTGGCGCCCGGCGACGAGGTGGTGCTCATCGGCTCCCAGGGCGGCGAGCGCATCACAGCGGCCGACTGGGCCCGCCACCTCGGCACCATCGCCTACGAGGTGACGACCGGCATCAGCGCCCGCGTGCCCCGACACGTCGTGCGAACTCCATAGCATCGATCCCCCATGCGCTCGACGCCCTCCCTCTCGCTGCGCGCCTCCACGGTCGACGACACGCTCGCCGTGGCCGCCGCCCTGGCCGGGCTGGCCCGCGCCGGCGACGTCGTGCTGCTGGCCGGGGAGATGGGGACCGGCAAGACGACGTTCGCCCAGGGGTTCGGCCGAGCCATGGGGGTGGACGAACCCATCACGTCGCCGACGTTCACGCTCGTGCACAGCTACCCGACGGCTGGCCCGACGTTGCATCACGCCGACCTGTACCGGCTGGAGCACATGTCCGAGGTGGCCGACCTGGCGCTCGGCGAGCTGGCCGAGTTCCACGGGATCGTGCTCGTGGAGTGGGGCGACGTGGCCGCCGGTGCCTTCGGCGACCACGTGGTGGTGCGCCTCGGCCACGTCGACGGGGACGACGCAGCGCGCACCGTCGTGCTGACCGCGGTCGGGGGGGCGTGGGCTCGGCGCTGGGGTGCGCTGGTCGAGGCGACAGCCGAATGGTGCGACCAGTGAGCGAGCGCAGCGAGCTCGAGCAGCACGGTGCGTCTTGGTCGCCGGCTGTGCGGCGACGACGTTCACTGGCGCCCGGGACGGGCATCGGTCATGAACCCGTCACACGGCGAGGATGTGCGCCGGTGAGCGGACTGGACACAACGTGCTGATCCTGGGCATCGAAACGGCGACCCAGCAGGTCAGCGTGGCGATCGGCGGGCACGAGGGCGTGCTCGGCCTGTTCGAGGTGGCCAGGGGACGGCGCCACGCCGAGACGCTGATCCCGGCGATCGAGTTCGTGTGCCGGCAGGCCGACATCACGCTCGACGAGCTCGGCCTCGTCGCCGTCGACGTCGGTCCCGGCCTGTTCACCGGCATGCGCGTCGGGCTGGCGGCGGCGAAGGCGCTCGGCCAGGCGTTGCGGGTGCCGATGATCGGCATCTCGTCGCTCGACCTCCTGGCCTTCCCGCACCGCCGCTCGGACCGCGTCGTGGTGCCCGTCATCGACGCCCGCAAGGGCGAGGTCTTCTACGCCATGTACCGCCAGGTGCCCGGCGGGCTGCAGCAGGTCGCCGCGCCGCGGGTGGGGCCGGTCGAGGAGCTGGTCGCCGACCTGCTGGCGCGCAGCCAGGACGTGCTGTGCACCGGCGTCGGCGCGCACCGCTACCGGGAGCAGATCATCGACGGGTTCCACTGCGAGATCGCCGACACCGCCTTCCCGTCGGCCGGGCCGCTGGTGCAACTGGCCCACGCCAGGGCGCTGCGCGAGGAGTGGGTCAGCCCAGCCGACATCTGCCCCGTCTACCTGCGGGCGCCGGACGCCCGGATCAACTGGGCGACGCGGGCCCGCGCCGGCACGGGAGGAGGTGCCCACCGTGCGTGACCTGCGACCGCGGCCGCGCCTCGGTCCGGTGCACATCGAACCGATGCGTCACCGCCACGTCGGCCAGGTGCTGGCCATCGAGCGGGCGTCGTACCCCAAGCCGTGGAGCACGACCGTGTTCCACGACGAGCTCGATCAGGTGCGGGCCGGGCGCCGTCGTTACGTCGTCGCCCGTTCGAGCCGGACGGTCGTCGGGTACGGCGGGCTCATGTTCATGCTGGGCGGGTCGCGACTCGTGGAGGAGGCCCACGTCACCAACGTCGCCGTCCATCCCGACCACCGGCGCGGTGGCGTCGCCACCCGGCTCCTCGCGACGTTGGCCGACGCGGCCATCGCCAGAGGTTGCCCGGCCTGGACCCTGGAGGTGCGGGCCAGCAGCGTGGGCGCGCAGGAGCTCTACCGCCACTTCGGGTTCGTGCCGGCTGGTGTGCGCCGCAACTACTACGAGGGGGCCGAGGACGCCATCGTGATGTGGTGCCACGACATCCAGTCGGCGGACTATGCAACACGCGTGGAAGGACTTCGCTCGTGAACGTGGACGTCGACGGCGACACGCTGATCCTCGGCATCGAAACGAGCTGTGACGAGACCGCGGCGGCGCTCGTCATGGGCGGGTCCGACATCGTGTCGACCGTCGTCAGCTCGCAGGTCGAGCTGCACGCCTCGTTCGGTGGCGTGGTGCCCGAGATCGCCAGCCGGGCGCACCTCGAGCTCCTGAACCCGGTCATCGCCAGGGCGATGGTCGAAGCCGGTGTCCGAGACGATCGGATCGACGCCGTCGCTTGCACCATCGGCCCCGGCCTCGTCGGCGCGCTGCTCGTCGGCGTGTCGGCGGCCAAGGCGCTGGCGCTGGCCTGGGACGTGCCGTTCGTCGGTGTGAACCACCTCGAGGCGCACCTCTACGCGGCAATGCTCGAGGATCCCTCGGTCGAGCTGCCCGTCGTCGTACTGCTCGCCTCCGGCGGCCACACGCTGCTCGTCGAGATGCGCGAGCCGGGGCGGTACCGGCTGCTCGGCCAGACGATCGACGACGCCGCCGGTGAGGCCTTCGACAAGGTCGCTCGGTTCCTCGGCCTCGGGTACCCCGGTGGGCCGGCCGTCGAGCAGGTCGCCCACGAGGGCGACCCCGCGGCGATCGCCTTCCCGCGAGCGATGCGCAACGAGGGACTCGACGTCAGCTTCTCCGGGCTCAAGACAGCGGTGCTCAACCACGTGCGGGACCATCCCGACGTCGACACGGCGGACGTGGCGGCGTCGTTCCAGGCCGCTGTCGTCGACGTGCTCGTGGTCAAGGCCCGCCGGGCCGCGGCCGAGGTCGATGCCAAGGGGCTGGCCCTCGGCGGGGGGGTGGCCGCCAACTCGGCGCTGCGCGAGGCGGTCCTCGACGCCTGCATGGCCGACGGTCTCCGGGCCTACCTGCCGAGCCGCAGCATGTGCACCGACAACGCGGCGATGATCGCCGCCGCCGGCTGGCATCGCCTGCGCCTCGACGGTCCGAGCCCGTTGGACACCGGCGCCTACCCCAACCTGCGCCTGACGTCGACGGAACCGACGTGATGTTGCAACTGGGCGCGTTCACGCCGGCGGCGCCGGTCGTGCTGGCGCCGATGGCCGGCGTCACCAACGCGCCGTTCCGGGCCCTGTGTCGGCGCTTCGGTCCGGGACTCGTCTACGTCAACGAGATGGTGATGGCGGCGGCGTTGGTCCACGGCAACGCCAAGACGCAGCGGTTGATCACGTTCGATCCCGACGAGCACCCGCGCAGCCTGCAGCTCTACGGATCGGACCCCGAGATGGTCGGGCGGGCCGTGGACCGCCTCGGCGCCGATGGCATCGTCGATCATGTGGACCTCAACTTCGGCTGTCCGGCGGCCAAGGTGACGCGCAAGGGCGGCGGCGCCGCCGTGCCCGCCCGCCCGGCGCTCCTGCGGGCGGTTGTGCAGTCCGCCGTCCGAGCCGCCGAGCCGTACGGCGTCCCGGTCACGGCCAAGTTCCGGCTCGGGCTGCACGATCGGCTCCTGACCCACCTGCGGGCCGGCGCGATCTGCGAAGGCGAGGGCATCGTCGCCATCGCCCTCCACGCCCGCACCGTCGAGCAGCACTACGCCGGCGACGCCCGCTGGGCCGCCATCGGCGAGCTCAAGTCACACGTGACGTCGATCCCGGTGCTCGGCAACGGCGACATCTGGGAGGCCACCGACGCCGTGGCGATGATGCGGGCCACGGGCTGCGACGGTGTCGTCGTCGGCCGCGGCTGTCTCGGACGACCGTGGCTCTTCGCCGACCTACTGGCCGTCCTCGGCGGTGCGCCGCCCCCGCCGTCCCGATCGCTCGGTGTCGTGGCCGACGTGATGGCCGACCACGCCCGGCGGCTCGTCGCGCTCCACGCCCCCGACGGCGCCCGGGCCGAGGGCAACGCCATGCGCGGGTTCCGCAAGCACGCCAGCTGGTACCTGACCGGCTACCCCGTCGGCAGCGAGGCCCGCCGCCGCTTCGCTCAGGTGTCGTCGGTGGCTGAGCTCGACGACCTCCTCGCCATGCTCGACCCCGAGCTGGCCGTCGTCCCCGGCGGCGAGCGGATCCGTCGGGGCCACACGAACGGCCCGATCCGCGTCGCCCTCCCCGCCGGCTTCCTGGCCGACCCCGCGTGGCAGGACGACGTCACCGTCCCCGACGACGCCGACGTCATGGCCCTGTCCGGCGGCTGACATCTGGGTGCGATCCGTCTCATCCGGCGATCTGGGCGCGCCTGCGTCTCGGATTCGAGACGGAACGCCCCCAGTTCGCACGTTCAGCGGAGCCGCGCAGCACACTGTGCCGATGGCCGAGGGCATCGGAGGTGCCATCGAGGACGTGCGACGCCGGATGGGCGACGCCGTGTTCGAGCGCATCGCCGGCACCGACGGCGCGGCTGAGCGGAGCCGGTTGCACCAGCCGGGGGAACGCTGGTTCCACGCCGACAGCCCGATCGCTCGCGTCCACGGCGACGCGTCGATGTTCGTCGGCGGGTTGGCCGCCCTGCTGCTGCAGTCCCTGCACCCATTGGCCATGGCCGGGGTCGACGCCCACAGCGGCTACCGCGGCGATCCATGGGGTCGGCTCGCCCGCACCAGCCATTTCCTCGCCGTCACCACGTACGGCTCGGCGGCGGACGCCGAGCGGGCCGTGGCCGCCGTCCGGGCGGTGCACGAGCGGGTCCACGGCGTGGCGCCCGACGGGCGGGCGTACTCGGCGACCGACCCGCACCTCGTGTCGTGGGTCCACCTGGCCGAGGTCGACTGCTTCCTGCGCGCCTACCAGCGCTATGGGGCGCATCCGCTGACCGACGACGAGGCCGACGAGTATGTCCGTCAGACCGGCATCGTGGCGACGAAGCTCGGCGCCCACCATGTCCCCCGGGACCGGCGCCAGCTGGCCGCCCACCTCGGCGCCTACCGGAAGGAGCTCCGGGGCACGCCGGCGGCCCGGACCACCGCCCGGTATCTGCTGGTCAGCCCCCCGCTGCCGATGCGGTTACGCGGGTTCTACGCCCCGCTGGCCGCGGCCGCCGTCGGATTGCTGCCGCGCTGGACCAGGTGGCCGCTGCGTCTGCCGTGGCTGCCGTTGACGGAGGCCACGCTCGTGCGCACCGGCGGCCACGTCATCACCGGCGCCATCCGCTGGTCCCTGCCGGCGGCCAGCGCCATCGCCGATGCCCGCTGAGCCCGCCCTCGTCCTGGCG
>JACCUL010000472.1 GCA_013811855.1 Acidimicrobiia bacterium | reverse complement strand
CGGCGGGGTCGAGCGCCAGCTCGTTGCCGCCGCCGGCGCCGGCGTACGCCAGGTGTTGGAGGCCGCCCGGGTCACCGAGGCGCGCCGGCGCGTCGGCGGCCGGCACCTCGAACGGCTCCGCGACGAGATCCCCGACGCCCTGCCCGTCCTCAACGTCCCGGAGCTGTTCACGCGGGCGACGGGACGGCGCGTGGTCTCGCTCGTCGCCGGCGCGTTGGCCGACGAACTGGACGTCTCGCCGCTCGCGCAGGGTGCGCGCTGATGGCCCGCCGGCGCACGACCGGTCTCGACGCCCTACTCGCCAGCAAGGAGATGGTGCTCGTCACCGGTTCCGGCGGCGTCGGCAAGACGACCGTCGCCGCCGCGCTGGGCCTGACCGCGGCCGTCCACCAGGGCGGCAAGATCCTCGTGCTCACGGTCGACCCGGCCCGCCGGCTGGCCGACGCGCTCGGTGTCGGGGCGCTCGGGAACACGGCGACGAAGGTGTCGCCCGAGGCGTTCGCGGCGGTCGGCGTCAAGCCGCGGGGTGAGCTCTGGGCGGCGATGCTCGACACCAAGGCCGGCTGGGACGAGCTCATCCGAAGACACGCGCCGGACGCGCCGACACGCGACGCGGTGCTGTCCAACCCGCTCTACCAGAACATCACCAGCCGCTTCGTGCACAGCCACGACTACCTGGCCATGGAGCAGCTCCACGAGCTGCACGCCAGCGGCGAGTACGACCTCGTGGTCGTCGACACGCCGCCGTCGCGCAGCGCGCTCGACGTCCTCGACGCGCCGTCCCGGATGGTCGACTTCTTCGGCAGCCGCCTCCTGCGCTGGCTCACCGTGCCGTACCGCTCGCGCCTGTTCACGATGGCGTCCAAGCCGTTCTACCAGGTGGCCGATCGGGTCCTCGGCTCGCGGTTCCTGCAAGACATCGCCGACTTCTTCGTGCTCTTCCAGGCCATGGAGAAGGGCTTCGTCGCCCGGGCCCGCCAGGTCGAGGCGCTGCTCGGCGATCCGCGCACGACGTTCGTCGTCATCACGACGCTGGAGACGGCGCCGGCCCACGAGGCCATGTTCCTGGCCCGCGAGCTGGCGGCCCGCGGCCACGATCTGGGTGCCGTCGTCGCCAACCGGGTGCTGCCCCAGGACATCACGCGACGCGAGGCGTCGACGAGCGCCACCCGCCTGGCGGCCGCCGTCGAGCAGGACGAGCTGGGCGCCGCCGTGGCCGCCGAGCTCAGCGCCACCGGTGAGTCGGTCGATGCGCCGGCGGTCACCAGCGTGCTGGCGGAGGTGGCCGCCAGCTTCCACGACGTTGCGCTGGTGGCGACGCGCGAGGCCGAGCGCCGGGCCGAGCTGACCGAGCTGGCGCCGATGCTCATCGACGTCCCATCGCTGGATTCGGACGTCCACGATCTCTCCGGCCTGTTGACCCTCGTCGGTCACCTGCGGGCCGCACCCTGATCAGGCAGACTCAGACGCCGATGGCCTCGCTCGCCGGACTGGTCCGCGACCACACCACGCTCGACCGCGAACAGGTGTCGCATCTCAACCGGTTGACCTCGGAGTGGGGCCTCCTGGCCGACTTCTGCTTCGCCGACCTCCTGCTGTACCTGCCGACCACCGACGACCGCTGGCTGATCGTCGGGCAGGTCCGCCCGGCGACGGCGCAGACCGTGTACCACACCGACTGGGTGGGCAGCTTCGCCAACGCCAGCGAGACGTCGGTGCTGTCGTCGGCGTTCGCCTCCGGTGAGATCACCGAGGGCGACGTCTTCGTCGAGGACCTGCCCGACACGGCCCGCATGCTGGCCATCCCGGTGCGGTGGGGGAGCGCCACCATCGCCGTGCTGACCCGGGAGTGGGTCGAACGCACCGGTCGCCCGCCCGGCGAGCTGGAGCGCACGTACGTCTCGATCTTCGACCGCTTCGCCAACATGATCACCGAGGGCTCGTTCCCGTACCCGGCGCGCGGCGCCGACTCGACCGCCGCCCCTCGCGTCGGCGACGGCGTCGTCAGCCTGGACGCCGACGGTCGGGTGCGCTACCTGTCGCCGAACGCCAACTCGGCCCTGCACCGCGTCGGCATCCACGCCAATGCCGTGGGGATGCGGCTGGCCGAGCTCGGCTTCCACGACGACATGGTGCGCACGTCCTACGAGAACCAGGTGCCCGTCGTCGAGGAGTTCGAGCAGGCCGCCGACGTGGCGCTGCTGTGTCGCTGCATGCCGATCCTGTCCGGCGGCGAGGTCGTCGGGGGCGTGCTGCTCGTGCGCGACGTCACGGATCTGCGCAAGCGGGACCGCCTGCTGCTCTCCAAGGACGCCACGATCCGCGAGATCCACCACCGCGTCAAGAACAACCTGCAGACCATCTCGTCGCTGCTGCGCCTGCAGGCCCGGCGTCTCCAGAACCCCGAGGCCAAGGCGGCGGTGTCGGAGTCCGTTCGCCGCATCCGCACGATCGCGCTCGTCCACGAGTCGCTGTCGCGGGAGCCCGGCGACGACGTCACGTTCATCGAGATCGTCCGCCCGCTGCTGCGCCTGGCCGAGGAGAGCCTGCAGTCGCCGGACCGCCCCGTGCAGTTCTCGCTCGCCGGCGACGGCGGACGCATCCCGGCGAGGGTGGCCACGCCGCTGTCGGTCGTGCTGACCGAGCTGATGCAGAACGCCGTCGATCACGGCTTCCCGGAGGGCGGCAGGGGCGGTCGGGTCGTCGTGTCGCTGGCGAACGATGGCGAACACCTTCGGGTCACCGTCGTCGACGACGGCCAGGGCCTCGATCCGGCGTTCTCCCTGGAGTCGGCGACGGGCCTCGGCCTGTCGATCGTGCGGACGCTCGTGACGACGGAGCTGAACGGTCAGATCTCGATGCGCCCGGCCCGCCCGGACGATCTCCAGGCCGTCGGCCTCCAGGCCAGCGGCGGCGAAACCGGCACGGTGGTCGAGCTGACCACCCCGCTCAAGGAGTGAGCGGCGTTCTCAGCAATTGACAAAACATACGTACGTTGATGTGACGTCGATGTGACACCCAAGGCGTACGATCGTTGGCATGGTGACGGTGGTCGAGCAGCTGCGGGGTCTCCTCGACGAGGTCGCCGCCATCGATCTCGACGGGTTGTCGGATGGTGAGCTCGACGAGTTGACGGTGGGGTTGGAACG
>JACCUL010000470.1 GCA_013811855.1 Acidimicrobiia bacterium | reverse complement strand
TCGACGGCATCACCGGCCTCGGCGAGACACGTCGAACCCGTCTCGTGAAGGAGCTCGGCGGGGTGAAGGGCGTGAAGGCGGCCGGCGTCGACGACCTCCGGGCGCTGACGTGGCTGCCCGACGCCGTCGCCGACGCCGTGTACGGGCGCCTCCACCCGGCGGCACAGGTGTCAGGTGGGTGAGGGAGGCTCCGAAGGGGCCGACCGAACTCGGGAGGCGAGCGCCAGCGAGCACCAAGCATCATGGGAGGAGCACGCCCGGTGGTGGATCGACGGGTTCACCGACGGCGCCGACCCGGAGTACGAGGAGCAGATCCTGCCGCTCGCCGCGTCCGAGCTGGCCGGGGCGCGGCGGATCCTCGACGTCGGGTGTGGCGACGGGCAGATCACTCGGATGGCGGCGGCGCTGGACGGCGTCGAGGCGGCCGTCGGCGTCGACCCGACGTGGAACCAGATCAGCGTCGCCGCCCGACGGGGCGCCGCCACGGGGTTCCTGCGTGCCGGCGCCGACAGCCTGCCCTTCGCCGACGCCAGCTTCGACGCCGTCGTCGCCTGCCTCGTGTTCGAGCACGTCGACGCGCTGGACGAGGCGATCGGCGAGGTGGCCCGCGTGCTGGTGCCGCGTGGGCGGTTCTGCCTGTTCCTCAACCATCCGCTGCTGCAGACGCCCGGCAGCGGATGGATCGACGACCAGGTGCTCGACCCGCCCGAGCAGTACTGGCGCATCGGTCCGTACCTGCCCGACGCCGAGTCGGTGGAGGAGGTCGAGCCCGGCGTGTGGATCCGCTTCCTGCACCGGCCGCTGTCCCGGTACGTCAACACGCTGGCCGCGCACCGGCTGTTCGTCGAGCGGATGGTCGAGCCCGCCCCGCCGGCCGGCTTCCTGGCGCTGGCGCCGGAGTACCTCGACGCCGCCACCGTGCCGCGCCTGCTGTACCTGCGAACATCCCTGCGGCCGAGCCGTTGAGGTGGCGAGGGAGACGGGAGCCGCCATCCCACGGCTCCGAGGAGGGGACTGGCTAGCCTCGCCAACAGTGACGGAGATCGTGCTGATCACCGGCATGTCGGGCGCGGGACGCTCGGCGGGCGCTGACGTGCTGGAGGACCTCGGCTGGTACGTCGTCGACAACCTGCCGACGTCGTTGATCGAGAAGATCGTCGAGCTGGCCTCGATCCCGGGCAGCGGCATCGGCCGGCTGGCCCTCGTCGCCGGGCGCAACCAGGGCGCCGTGCTGGACAACGTGGCCGCGCTGCGGACCGCCGGCCACCGAGTCACCGTGCTGTTCCTCGACGCCAGCTCGCCGGAGCTCGTGCGCCGGTACGACGCCACCCGGCGCAAGCACCCGCTGGCCGCCGACGCTGACGGACTGGTCGAGTCCATCGAGTTGGAGCGGTCGCGGCTGACGGCGATGCGCGAGGCGGCCGACCTCTGCATCGACACCAGCGAGCTGAACATCCACCAGCTCAAGGAGCGGTTGGTGGCGGCGTTCGACGACGCCAGCGTGTCGCAGCTGCAGGTGGCCGTCGAGAGCTTCGGGTTCAAGCACGGTCTGCCGCTCGACGCCGACATCGTCATGGACGTGCGGTTCCTGCCCAACCCGCACTGGCAGGAGGAGCTGCGACCGCTGACCGGGCACGACCCGGCGGTGCGCGACTACGTGCTGAAGCGGGCCGACACCTCGGCCTTCCTCGACCGCCTCGACGAGCTGTTGGCGTCGGTCCTGCCGTCGTACCAGGCCGAAGGGCGCAGCTACCTCACCGTCGCCATCGGCTGCACCGGCGGCCGCCACCGCTCCGTCGCCATCGCCGAGGACCTCGCCTCCCGCCTCCGCTCCAAAGGCACCGCCGTCCGCACCACCCACCGCGACCTCACCCGCTGAGTGGTGAACCCCGGTTCGTATCTGGGTGCGGATCGTCCCAAGCCGCCTTCTGGTCAGCGAAACTGACGGAAACCGTCACTTTCGCTGACGAGAACGGAGGGCAGGTTGAGGGGTCAGCCTGCGCAGATCTCGTCAGAACCGGGATTGGTGGCAGCCGCTATGGTCCCCGGCCATGAGTGTCAGCGTGGGGATCAACGGGTTCGGGAGGATCGGGCGGAACTTCTTCCGGGCCGCGACGCAACGGGGCGCGGACATCGACTTCGTGGCGGTCAACGACCTCGGCGACGTCGCCACGATGGCCCATCTTCTCAAGTACGACTCGGTGCTCGGGGTCCTCCCGCAGACCATCAAGGCCTCGAAGACCGGGATCAGGGTCGGCTCGGACGAGCTGCGCGTCCTCAGCGCCCGCAACCCGGCCGAGCTCCCGTGGGGCGACCTCGGCGTCGACGTCGTCATCGAGTCGACCGGCTTCTTCACCAAGCGGGAGGCGGCGGCCGCCCACCTCGACGCCGGCGCGCCGCTGGTCGTCGTGTCGGCACCGGCCGAGGGTGCCGACGCCACGTTCGTCCACGGCGTCAACCACCAGGACTTCGACCCGGCCAAGCACCAGGTCGTCTCCAACGCCAGCTGCACGACGAACTGCTTCGTGCCGATGGTCAAGGTCCTCGACGACGCGTTCGGCGTCACGAAGGGCCTGATGACCACGATCCACGCCTACACCGGCGATCAGCAGCTCGTCGACGGCCCGCACAAGGACCTCCGCCGGGCTCGCGGCGCGGCGATCAACATCACCCCGACGAGCACCGGCGCGGCGCGCGCCACCAGCCTCGTGCTGGCGGCGATGAAGGGTCGTCTCGACGGCACGTCGCTGCGCGTCCCGGTGCCCACCGGGTCGATCACCGACTTCAACGCCCTCCTCGCCAAGGAGGCCACCGTCGCCGACATCAACGGCGCCTTCGCCAAAGCCGCCAAGTCCGGCCCGCTGAAGGGCGTCATCCGGTACACGGAGGACCCCATCGTCTCCAGCGACATCATCACCGACCCGCACTCGTGCATCTTCGACGCCGGGCTGACGATGAGCCTGGGCTCGCTCGTCAAGGTCCTCGGTTGGTACGACAACGAGTGGGGCTACTCCAACCGCCTCGTGGACTTCGTGCTCCACGCCGGCAAGGTCGCCCGCAGCGCGAATCGCGCCAAGAAGTCGGCCGCCAGGCCGGCGAAGCGCGCCACCAAGCGCTGACCGTGACCGGGTCGATCCCGACGCTCGAGGACCTCGAGCAGCGCCTCGGTGGCCTCGACGGTCGACGCGTCCTGGTGCGCACCGACTTCAACGTGCCGCTCGACGGCCCCACGATCACCGACGACTTCCGCATCCGCGCCGCCCTGCCGACACTGCGGTGGCTCACCGAGCGCGGGGCGGACGTCGTCACGGCCAGCCACCTCGGTCGCCCCAAGGGCCAGCCCGACGAGCGCTATTCGATGGCGCCCGTCCGGGCCCGCCTGGCCGAGCTGGCGCAGGGCGTCGAGCTGTTGGAGAACCTCCGCTTCGACGCCGGCGAGGAGGGCAACGACCCGGCGTTCGTCGATCGCTTGTTGGACGGCGTCGACGCGTACGTCAACGACGCCTTCGGCGCCTCCCATCGCGCCCACGCCTCCATCGTCGGTCCGCCGGCGCGCCTGCCGTCGGCAATGGGCCGCCTGCTGCAACGGGAGGTCGAAGTGCTGCTGCCGTTGCGCACGTCGCCGCAGCGCCCGTTCGTCGCCGTGCTCGGCGGGGCCAAGGTGAGCGACAAGCTCGGCGTCATCGACGCGTTGCTCGCCACGGTCGACGCGCTGTGCATCGGCGGGGCGATGTGCTTCACGTTCTTCGCCGCCCAGGACCGGCCCATCGGTGACTCGCTGTTCGAGCCGGACCAGGTCGACACGTGCCGGCGGCTGCTCGACTCGTCGACCAAGCCGATCCACCTCCCGACCGACGTCGTCGGGCTCGACGCCGCCGGTCGCGTCGCCACCTATGGCACGCGACTGCCCGACGGGGCCAAGGGCCTCGACATCGGGCCCGGCTCGGCGGCCGCGTTCGGCGACGTCGTCATGGACGCCCGCACCGTGTTCTGGAACGGTCCGATGGGCATGTTCGAGGACCCGCGGTTCGCCGCCGGCACGAAGGCCGTCGCCCAGGCCGTCGCCGACACCAAGGCCTTCACCGTCGTCGGTGGCGGCGATTCGGCGGCCGCGCTGGCCGAGTTCGGCCTCGCCGACGACGTCGACCACGTGTCGACCGGCGGGGGCGCCTCGCTGCAGCTGCTCGAGGGCAAGACCCTGCCGGGCCTCGAGGTGTTGTCGTAGTGGCCCGCATCCCGTTCATCGCCGGCAACTGGAAGATGCACAAGACGGTGCAGGAGGCCGAGGACTACATCCAGGGCCTGCTGCCGCGCGTCTACAGCGCCGATGGCGTCGACGTCGCGATCTGTGTCCCGTTCACCGACCTTCAGGCGATGATCGACTCAACCCGCGGCACGCGTGTGGAGGTGTTCGCGCAGAACATGCACGAAGCGGACAAG
>JACCUL010000462.1 GCA_013811855.1 Acidimicrobiia bacterium | reverse complement strand
TCGACGGCCCACAGCACGAGGCCATCGGCGCGACGGTGGGAGAGCACGAACGAGAGCGCCCGCGTGACCGCCGGCCACAGCGCCTCGACGAACGCCGCGTCACCGGTGCGCCGCCAGTGGTGGGCGAGCCCGGTGGCGAGGTAGGCGCAGACGTTGGTGTCGCGTTTGGGCTCCTCGACCGAACCGTCGGACCACACGTAGTTGGGCCAACTGCCGTCGGCATCCTGTGTCGCCGCCAACCATTCGTAGGCGGCGCGGGCGGGCCCGGGGCGGCCGGCGACGTCGAGGGCCATCGCCGACTCGACGTGGTTCCACGGATCGCAGTGCCCGCCGGGGAACCAGGGGATCATCCCGCACGGGAGTTGCAACGCCACGAGGTGGTCGGCGGTGACGGACAGCTCGTTGGCCGAGAGCACACCGGGGATGTCGGGGATCACGATCTGCGATCTCATGCGCACACACGCGCCGGGGGCGCCGATCTCCTGGCGTAGAGCACGAGGCTCTTGCCGAGCACGGGGGAGAGGATGCGCTCCGCGACCCGGGTGCTGCGCGGGCCCTTCACGATGTCCCACTCCAGGAAGCGGCGGTACTTCCGGACGAACGGGTGGTCGTCGTCGGTGACGCCGACGGCGCACTTCAGCCACCAGTACGGCGAGTGCAACGCGTGGGCATGGTGGGAGCCGGCGAGCGCCAGGCCGGCGGCCCGCAGCTTGGCCTTCAGCTCGGTGGCCGAGTAGATCCGCACGTGGCCACCGACGACGATCGGGGCGTGGTACTCGTCGGAGAGCATCCAATTGATCTTCTCCGGCAACCAGCTCGGGACGGTGGCGGCGAACGCGCCGCCGGGCCGCAGCACCCGGGTCATCTCGGCCAGAGCGCCGACGTCGTCGGGCACGTGCTCGAGCACCTCGGACGTGATGACGGCGTCGAAACTGCCGTCGGCGAACGGCAGCCGGGTGGCGTTACCGCGCAGCACGCCGATGACGCGGCCCTCCGGGATCTCGCCGGCCCCCACCATCGCCGCGAACGTGTCGCGTGTGCCGTTGACCTCATCGGTGGCGACGTCCAGCGCCACCACACGGTGACCGCGCCGGGCGAGCTCGAAGGCGTGGCGGCCGAACCCGGTGCCGACGTCGAGGACGTGGGACCCGGCCGGCAGCCCGAGCGCGTCGAGGCGGTCGAAGCGGATCGTCAGCATCAGCGCGCCGCGCCGTGGACCGGTCGACCGTTGCGGCGGGACTTGTCGATGTTGGCCGGCATCGCCAACACCTCGTGGTACTGCTCGACGGTCAGCTCGGCGCAGCGCCGCCACGTCCAGCGGTCGAGCACCCGGGCCCGGCCGGCGGCCCCGACGCGGGTCCGCAGCTCGGCGCCGTCCAGGCCCCGTGCGATCGTCGCCGCCAGCGCGTCGGCGTCCGCGGCCCGGCATTGCAGGACGGTCTCGCCGTCGCGTCCGGTCACTTCGGGCAGCGCCCCGCCGTCCGTCGCCACGACGGCCGTGCCCGTCGCCATGGCCTCGATGGCCGGGAGCGAGAAGCCCTCGTAGAGGCTGGGCACGACGGCCAGCTCGGCCTCGGCGTACAGCTCGACGATGCGCTCGTCGGGGACGCCGGACACGAACTCGACGGCCGTCCCGAGCCCGAGCGAGCGCAGCAGGTCCATCGTCGTGCCGGCCTTCGGCGTGCCGATCACGGTGAGCGTGACGTCGCGTTCGGTGCGCAGCTTGGCCAGCGCTTCCAGGAGGAACGCCAGGCCCTTGAGGGCCACGTCGGCGGACGCGGTCGTGATCAACCGGCCGGGGCGACGGGCGATGTCGGGCCGCGGGCGGAACAGCGCCGGGTCGACGCCGACCGGCACCAGGCGCATGCGATCGAGGCTGACGCCCATGTCGGTGTGGATGTCACTGATCGAGCTCTCGCTGACGACGACGATGCGCGGCAGTCGGGAGGCGACGCGTCCCTGCATCCTCACGAACGAGTACCACCGGGCCACCGACCGCCGCTTGCGCCAGTTCGGCGCGTGGGCCATCTCCAGCTGCCGGTCCTTGGTGATCGGATGGTGCAGCGTGGCGATGGTCGGGATGCGCTTCTCGATGGCGAGGATCCCGTACCCGAGGCACTGGTTGTCGTGGACCAGGTCGAACTGGCCGGCGCGCGGTCGCAGCGCCCGCAGCGCCCGGTAGCTGAAGGCCAGGGGCTCCGGGAACGTGCCGGTCGAGAACTGCGCCAGCTCGAGCACGTCGTAGCGGGTCTTGATCTCCCAGTAGGCCGGGAACCGTCCGGGGTAGTGGTCGTTGAACGTGTCCAGGCTGGGGAGCTGGACGAGCGGCACCCGGGGGTCGAGAACCGGGTACGGCTGCCCGCTGAACACCTCGACGTGATGGCCGAGGTCGGCCAGCGCCGAGGTGAGGTGGCGGGTGTACACCCCCTGACCGCCGACGTGCGGCTTGCCCCGGTAGGTCAGGTAGGCGATGCGCAGCGACTGGTCGGGGCCTGTGGAGGCCGACACAGACATGACGGGACACGCTACCGGGACCGGTTACCGAGGGGTAATGTGGCTGTCGGCCTGGAGGCGGGGTAGCCGGAGACGATGCGCCCCCGTCGCGCCCTCCAACGCCGCGGCACGGTGTGGCTGGTCGCGGTCGCCGCGGCAGGCTGCACGTCGTCGCCGTCGGCGGTCGCGGAGGCGCCGCCGCCCCTGCTGGTCGGAGATTCGATCGGTTTCGCCAGCCGTGCCGCATTCACGGCGCAGGGGTGGGCGGTCGACGCCGATCCGGGGCGCTCCGCATACGCCGGTGGCTTCGGTCGCCCGGCGGTCTCGGGATGGGACGCCGTCAGCCGCGCCGCGGCGACGCCGGCTCGGATCTGGATCGTCCAGATCGGCACCAACGACCTGGCTGCCTACGACCCCGACCGGTTCGGCACGTTCGTCGCCGACGTGGTCGCGCACACCAAGGTCGGGTGTCTGGTCTGGGTAGTGCCGTGGCAGCGCGAGCAACCGGAGGCCGGGAACGTGGCGGCGATGTCCCGACAGATCAGAGACGGGATCGCCG
>JACCUL010000457.1 GCA_013811855.1 Acidimicrobiia bacterium | reverse complement strand
GCGCTGGCCGCGGCCGGGCTCGATCCGGCGCCGGTGCGCGACGTGCTGATGCGGACCGCCCAGCTCGCCGCCGACCATCCGGCCGTGGTCCGTCTGGAGCTCAACCCGCTGATCGTGTCCGAGGCCTCGGCGTTCGTCACCGATGTCGAGGTTCACGTGGCGCCCGTCCGTCACGTCCCAGGGCCGCTGCGTCGGCTGGAATGACGGACGTGGGTCGAACGGTCGAGCACGACGAGACCAGCCGGCGGTACGCCCTCGTCGAGGACGGTGAGCAGCTGACGATCGCCGACTACCGCCTGGAGCCCGACGGTGTGACAGCCGTGTTCCACCACACCGTGACCCAGCCGGCGCGCCGAAGTGAGGGCCTGGCCGCCGAGCTCGTGCGGGCGGCGATGGACGACGTGCGCAGGCGGGGCTGGCGGGTGGTGGCGACGTGCTGGTACGTGGACGGCTTCCTCCAGGACCACCCGGAGTACGCCGACCTCCGTGCTACCTGAACAGGTCGCGCGAGGCGTCACGGATCACCGACGCCATCGTGGCGGTGGCGTCGGGCATCCACTGGTAGCCGCGCACGATCGCCGCCGGGACGCGGCTGGTGTTGCCTTTGACCAGCTCGGCGGCGCCGGCCAGCTCGTCGACGACGCAGATCTCCTGCACCTTGAACTCGTGCCCGTGGGGGTCGACCTGCCCGATGTAGCTGGCGGTCGGCGCCAGCCCGGCCAAGCCGATGGCGACGTCCGTCTGGCCCTCCCGCCACGGGCGCCCGAACGTGTCGCTGATCACGACGGCCACGTCGGCGCCGAGCTCCCCGAACCGCTGGCGCATCCGCCGGGCCGATGCGTCGGGATCGGCGGGCAGCACGACGACCCGCTCGGCGGCGCCGCTCGACGACTGGTCGACACCGCTGTTGGCGCACACCAGGCCATGGCGCGTCTCGGTGATCATCACCGGGCCGACCATGCGGACGATCCGCACCGCCTGCTCCAACACGACCTCGACCACCCGGGGGTCCTTGTCCCACCTGGTCCCGAACTCGACGGCGAAGTTCGACGGTTCGATCGTGGCCAGGTCGATCACGGCGCCCTCGGCCTTGGACACGACCTTCGAGGTGACGACGACGACGTCGCCGTCGCGCACGTCGGCGGCGGCGGAGATGATCGCCGCCACGTCGTCGCCCGGCCCGATCTCGCCGATGCCCTCGACACCGACGACCTCCAGCGGCATCAGCGGACGAGCGCGGCAGCCGGCGTCATGCCGCGCACGCTAGTTGCGTCGGCCAACATGAGGTCATGGTCAGCGAGCTGTTCGACCCCGACGCCTGGCGCCCCGTCGACGGCTTCGACTTCACCGACATCACGTACCACCGCGCCGTCGACCAGGGCACGGTACGCGTCGCCTTCGACCGCCCCGAGGTGCGCAACGCCTTCCGGCCCCACACGGTGGACGAGCTGTACCGGGCGCTGGACCACGCCCGCATGTCGACCGACGTGGGGTGCGTGCTGCTCACCGGCAACGGGCCGTCGCGGCGCGACGGCGGCTGGGCGTTCTGCTCCGGCGGCGACCAGCGCATCCGCGGCGCCGACGGCTACAAGTACACCGTCGCCGACGAACCAGGCGGGTCCGCCGGCGAGACCGCGGCGAGCATCGAACCGGGGCGGGCCGGGCGCCTGCACATCCTCGAGGTCCAGCGGCTGATCCGCTTCATGCCCAAGGTCGTGGTATGCGTCGTTCCCGGATGGGCGGCCGGCGGAGGCCACAGCCTGCACGTGGTGTGCGACCTGACGCTGGCCAGCGCCGAGCATGCCCGCTTCAAGCAGACCGATGCCGACGTGGCCAGCTTCGACGGCGGCTACGGCTCGGCGTACCTGGCCCGCCAGATCGGCCAGAAGTTCGCCCGCGAGATCTTCTTCCTCGGCCGCGAGTACTCGGCGGCCGACTACCACAGGATGGGTGCGGTCAACGCCGTCGTACCCCACGCCGAGCTGGAGGCGACGGCGCTCGAGTGGGCCGCGGCGATCAACGCCAAGAGCCCGACGGCGCAGCGGATGCTCAAGTTCGCCTTCAACCTCGTCGACGACGGCCTCGTCGGCCAGCAGATCTTCGCCGGCGAGGCCACCCGCCTCGCGTACGGCACCCCCGAGGCCGCCGAGGGCCGCGACGCCTTCCTTGACAAGCGCCCACCCGACTGGTCCCCGTACCCGCACCACTACTGACGACGCGGCCGAAGTGCGACCTGAGGCCGGCGAACAGGCCCGACTTGGGTCACACTTCCCGCGGCCGCCGCCGGCGGCGGCCCGTCGAGCGGGTCGGTTCCCAACGGAACCACCGCCGCGCGACGAGGAGGCCGACGACGCCCCACAGCGCCACCCGCGCCAGCGGCCCCCACTGGAACGCCGGCGCCTCGACGGCCGGGGTGAAGGCGGCCTGGAACGACTGCACGAACGGCTTGAGCGGGAAGATGTCGCCGACGGTGTCGAGCCAGGCCGGAGGATCGGAGATGGCGACGAACACGTCGGAGACGAAGCCGAGCGGGAGGATGATGGCGTTGGCCACGGCCGGGGCCGCCTGGGCCGACGGAATGATCGAGGCGACGGCCACCCCCAGGGCGGCGAACGCGGCGACGCCGACGAGGAACGTCACGATGGCCGCCGGGACCTTGGCCGCCTCGACCTGGAGGTCGTAGGCGACGACGCCGAGCGTGAGCACGATGACGACGCCGACCACGGCGACGACGACGGCGGAGCCGATCGTGCCGGCGATGTAGATCCACGGCGAGAGTGGCGTGCTGCGCCACCGCTTCAGCACGCCCTCGTCTCGGCGGATCGGCACGATGTTGGCGAGGTTGGTGAACGTCGCCGACACGGCCGTGAACGCCGCCAGCCCGCCCGTGTAGAAGTGCCGCAACGGCAACCGGCCCGCGCCGACGTTGACCTCTTCGCCGGAGAACAGCGCGTTGAACAGCACGAGCATCGTCACCGGCAGCATCAGGGTGAAGAACACGGCGATCGGGGTGCGTGAGAACGTGCGCAGCTGGTAGCGCACCTGCTGGCCGATCAGCCCGGGCGCGCTCGGGAACGCCGGTGCGGTGGCGATCACGGGAGCTCCTCTCCGTCGTCGGCCGGCTCGACCAGGCCGAGGAAGGCGTCCTCCAGCGATGGGCGGGTGACCTGCAGATCGGCCAGCTCGAGCCCGCGCTCGACGGCCCACGACGTGACGGCGTGGACGGCCGCCGTCGGCGTCTCCGTGGCGAACGACACGCGCCTGGCATCGACGGTCGCATGGCGCGGAACCAGCCCCGCCAGGTCGTCGGCCGGCGTGCCGTCGGGCAGGCCGAACTGGACCGTCGTGCGACCGCTCCTGGCGACGAGCTCGGCCGGGGTGCCCTCGGCGATCAGCACGCCGTGCGACAGCACGCCGATGCGGTCAGCCAGCCGCTCGGCCTCGTCGAGGTAATGCGTCGTCAACAGCACGGTCGTGCCGCCTTCGCCGAGCCGTCGCACCAGCTCCCACGCGCCCCGGCGGGCTGCCGGGTCGAAGCCCGTCGTCGGCTCGTCGAGGAACAGCACGTCCGGCTGCCCGACGATGCCGAGGGCCAGGTCGATGCGTCGGCGCTGACCGCCGGACAGGCTGCCGATGCGCTGATCGGCCTGCTCGTCGAGGCCGACCATGGCGACGACCTCTGCGGTCGGGCGGGGCCGGCGGTAGCAGGCGCGGTAGGCGTCGACGGCCTCCGTGACCGTCAGCTCGTCCTCGATCCCCGACGATTGCAGGACGATGCCGATGCGGTCGCGCAGCTCGCGCCCGCCGTGCGCCGGGTCCATCCCGAGCACGGTCACGTCACCGGTCATGCGCGTGCGGTGGCCCTCAAGGATCTCGACGATCGTCGACTTGCCGGCGCCGTTGTGGCCGAGCAGTGCGTACACCTCGCCGGCGGCGACGTGGAAGCCGACCTCGTCGACCACGCGCCGCCCGTCATATTCCTTGACCAACCCGGCGATGGAGATCGAATGCGTCACGCCGGTTGTGGTCGGGCCGAGGAGATCGGCAGGCCGGTGTCGTTGCGCATCTGCTCGGCGGTGGGCTCGAAGTGGCGCAGCAGCGCATCGGCGACAACCGACGCCAGCGGCTGGTCGAGCTCGGCGGTCGCCGCGGCGACAGCGGCGCGCATGTGGAGCAGCCAGTGGTCCCGCTCCACCGGGCCGATCGTGAACGGCAGGTGCCGCATCCGCAGTCGCGGGTGGCCTCGCTCCTGCGAGTACGTCGTCGGGCCGCCCCAGTACTGCACGAGGAAGCCGGTCAGGCGGTGGCGGGCGCCGGTGAGATCGGGTGCTTCCGGGTACAGCCGCAGCAGGACGTCATCAGCGGCGACTCCCTCGTAGAACGAGTCGACCAGGCGCTCGAAGAACGGTCGGCCGCCGACGAGTTCGTGCAGCGTGGCCGGCTCGGCGTTCGTCGGGTCGGCGGACACCATGGTCACGGTACCGCGCGAGAGCTGACGCTCATCTGGGTGCGCTGAGTTCCGGAATCGAGACACTGGCGCGCCCAGATCCGCCCGTGAGACGAATCGCACCCAGATGTCGTCAGACGTCGAGGAACCTTGACGCGGCGATGCCGGAGCCGATGGCGCCGGCGAGCATGCCGATGCCGAGGAGGCCGAGCATCACGACGCCGGTGAAGCTGCCCGGCACGACCATGGCCTCGAAGCCGCTGTTGTCTGGGAAGTCCTGGACGCCGGCGGTCCAGCGGTTGTTGACAAGCCACAGCCCGGCGCAGGCGCCGAGGCTCCCGAGCAGGCCGTGGATCAGCCCTTCGAGCATGAACGGCACGCGGATGAACCAGTCGGTCGCCCCGACCAGCTTCATCACCTCGATCTCCCGTCGTCGGGCGAACATCGCCGTGCGGATCGTGTTCCAGATCAAGAGGACGGCGGCGATCAGCAGCACGATCGAGAGGATCAGCGTGTAGAGCCCGACGAAGCCCTTCAGCTTGGCGATCGTGTCGAGCTCCTCGACGGCGAGCGCGATGTTCTGCACCCCTGGCGCCTCCCGCAGGCTCTCGCGCAGGAGTCGGAGCGTGTCGACATCGGTGGCGTCGGTCGGCACGACCTTGAACTGCGTCGGAACGTTCTCCGCGGTGAGCAGTTCGAGCACGCCCGGGTCGCCGGCCAACACCCGGTCGGCCTCGTCGAGCGAGCACTCGACGTCGCAGTACCGGTACGACTCGATGAGGTTCGGTTTCTGGGCGTCGAGAGCGTTCGTGATCTCCGCTCGCTGCTCGTCGTTGGCGTTGCTGCCGACGAACACGATCATCTCGACGCCGCCCTCCCACTTGACGAGGAGGTTGTCGAAGCCCCGCTGCATCAGGAGGGTGAGGCCGAAGATGAGCAGCGAGACGGCCGACGTGATGATGGCGGCCACGGTCAGCGTCATGTTGCGCCGGAAGCTCGCCCACGTCTCACGGAACGTGTAGGCCAGGCGGGAGATCACTCGTACACCCCGCGGGCCTGGTCGCGCACGATCACGCCGCGGTCGAGCTGGATGACCCGCTTGCGCATGGTGTTGACGATGCGCTGGTCGTGGGTGGCCATCAGCACGGTGGTGCCGGTCTTGTTGATCCGGTCGAGCAGACGCATGATCCCCTCGCCGGTGGCCGGGTCGAGGTTGCCCGTCGGCTCGTCGGCGAGCATGATCAGCGGCCGGTTGACGAACGCCCTGGCGACCGACACCCGCTGCTGCTCACCGCCCGAGAGCTGATGCGGGAAGCGGTCCTCCTTGCCGGCCAGGCCGACGAGGTCG
This sequence comes from Acidimicrobiia bacterium, assembly GCA_013811855.1. Taxonomy (GTDB): domain Bacteria; phylum Actinomycetota; class Acidimicrobiia; order Acidimicrobiales; family Ilumatobacteraceae; genus JALZMG01. The sequence goes on along the minus strand of JACCUL010000457.1, from coordinate 5,725 downwards.
AGCACGGCGGGCACCTGCTGGCGGATGACGTGCTTCGGCTTGCCGATGACCTCCTGGGCGAAGGCCACGTTCTCCGCCACCGTCTTGTTCAGGAGCAGCTTGTAGTCCTGGAAGATGTTGCCGATGTTGCGGCGCAGCTGCGGGACCCGGCCCGACGGCATGTCGATGATGTTCCGCCCGGCCACCCACACGGCGCCCCGCTCGGGACGGTCCTGGCGGTTGAGCAGGCGCAGCAGCGTGCTCTTCCCGGAGCCCGACGGTCCGACGAGGAAGACGAACTCGCCCTTGGGCACGTCGAAGCTGGCGTCGCGGAGGGCGACGACGTCCGTGCCGTAGGTCTTGGTGACGTTCTCGATGCGGATCATGCAATGTTTCGATCGGGTGACGAAGCGCCGGCAGACTACCGACGCCCCTCGGTGAAGTGCGGTCGCGCGACGGCGAGCACTCCATCGGCAGCACCTCGCACGGTACCGTCGCCGCCATGGCCAACCGCCGCACCCGCGAGGGGGTGATCCCGCCGGACATCGCCGGCTACATCGCCGAGCGAACGGCGCCCCCCGACGAGGTCCTGGTCGCCCTGCAGGAGCGGACGGCCGCGCTTGGTCCGGCCGCCGGCATGCAGATCGGCGCCGACCAGGGTGCCCTGCTGACCCTGTTGACCCGGCTCGTCGGCGCCCGATCCGCCGTCGAGGTCGGCACGTTCACCGGCTACTCGTCGATCTGCATCGCCCGCGGCCTCGCTCCCGGTGGACGTCTGCTGTGCTGCGACGTCAGCGAGGAGTTCACGGCGATCGCCCGCCAGGCGTGGGAGCACGCCGGGCTGACGGACGTCATCGAGCTGCGGATCGCGCCCGCCATCGAGACGCTGCGGGCCCTTCCACCCGCCCCGACCATCGACCTCGCGTTCATCGACGCCGACAAGGTCGGCTACGCCAGCTACTACGACGAGCTCCTGCCCAGGGTCCGCGACGGCGGCCTCCTGCTCGTCGACAACACGCTGTGGTCGGGGCGCGTCATCGACGAGGAGGCTGCGGATGACAACACCACGACGATCAAGGCGTTCAACGACATGGTCGCAGCCGACGATCGCGTCGAGAGCTATCTACTCCCGGTCGGCGACGGCGTCACCCTGATCCGCAAGTTCTGAGTGGGGGACGCCGCCAGGGCTCACATCTCGCGGTCGGCCCGGCGCCAACGCAGGTAGCCCTCCATGAACTCGTCGAGGTCGCCGTCGAGCACGGCGGCGACGTTGCCCGACTCGACGTCGGTGCGCAGGTCCTTGACCATCTGGTACGGCTGCAGCACGTAGCTGCGGATCTGGCTGCCCCAGCCGACCTGAGCCTGCTTGCCGCCGATGGCGTCGAGCTCAGCGGCCCGCTCCTCCTCTACCTTGGCGGCGACCATCGTGCGCAGTCGGCCGAGCGCCTTCTCCCGGTTCTGCAGCTGGCTGCGCTCCTCCTGCGACGACGCCACCATGCCCGTCGGCTCGTGGATCAGGCGGACGGCCGACGACGTCTTGTTGACGTGCTGGCCACCGGCGCCCGAAGCGCGGAAGACCTCCATGCGGATGTCGGACTCGTTCAGCTCCACGTCCGGATCTTCGAGCACCGGCCACACCTGCACGGCGGCGAAGCTGGTCTGGCGGCGGCCCTGGTTGTCGAACGGGCTGATGCGCACGAGGCGGTGGGTGCCCCGCTCGCTGGTCATCAGCCCGTACGCGTAGCGACCGCTGATGGTGACCTCGGCCGACAGGATCCCCGCCTCGGTCCCCTCCGACACGCCGTCGACGGTCATGGTGAAGCCCCGCCGTTCGGACCAGCGCTCGTACATGCGCAGGAGCATCTCGCTCCAGTCCTGGGCGTCGACGCCACCGTCCTTGGCGTTGATCTGCACGATGCAGTCGGCCCGGTCGTGCTCACCGGTGAACAGGCTGCGCAGCTCCAGCCGGTCGAGGCCCCGGCCGACGGCGGCCAGGCCGTCGGCGATCTCCGACTCCTGCGACTCGTCGTCCTCCTCGCGGGCCATCTCGTGCAGCACCTCGACGTCGTCGAGCGCTGACGACAGCCCGTCATAGGTGGCCAGGTCGTCGCGCACGGCGGCGTACTCCGCCGTCAGGGCCTTCGCCTCGTCGGCGTCGTCCCACAGGTCGGGCCGCCCCATCTCGGCCTCGAGCTCCGTCATTCGCGCCCGCCCCTCGGCGACGTGCAGGTACGTCGCCGCCTCGTCGAGTCGACGTCGCGCTTCGCTCAGCTCGCCGGAGAAGTCACGCATCGCTACGACCTCATGCGTGATCTGGGTGCGCCTGGTCTCGAACTTGAGTACAAAACGCGCCCAGATGGGCTGCTGAGACGACCCGCACCCAGATGTGGATGGGCCGTCACGCGCCGTGGCAGAGCTTGAACTTCTTGCCGGAGCCGCACGGGCACGGTGCGTTGCGCGGCGTCTTGGACCACTGGTCCTTGACCACCGTCTCCTGCTTGGCCGCGGCCGGCCGACCACCACGGCCGGCCGTCTGGCGCGGGATGGCCGTCGGCGCCGGCGGGGCGGCCGTGGCCTCCTCGGCCGCGGCGAGCTCCTCGAAGCTGGACACCGGAGCGGTCTCCGACGACGACTCCTGGACGTCGCGCACCTCATCGACGGCAGCCGGCTCGTTGCGGACCATCTGGACGTGCATCACGTAGCGCACGAAGTCCTGGGCGATGCCCTTCATCATCTGGCCGAACATGGCGTAGCCGTCGGTCTGCCACTCGGTGAGCGGGTCCTTCTGGCCCATCGCCCGGAGGTTGATGCCCTCCTTGAGGTAGTCCATCTCCTCCAGGTGTTCTCGCCAGCGCTGGTCGATGATGCGCAACATCACCTGGCGCTCGACCTCGCGCATCACGGGCGCGGTCAGCTCCTGCTCGCGCTGTTCGTAGTGGGCGCTGGCGTCGGCCATGACGAGGTCGTACATGTCGTCGGTGTCACGGCACTCGGCGAGCTGGGGTTCCGTGACCCCGCCGGGCCAGAACGTCGTGAGCTCCTTGGCCAGCCCGTCGAGGTCCCACTCGTCGTCGGAGGCGCTGGCGCAGTGCGACTCGAGCAGCGCGTGCACCGCCTCGGAGAGGTACTCCAGGGCGGCCGACTTGAGGTCGACGCCTTCGAGGATCTGGTCGCGGCGCTGGTAGATCACCTTACGCTGCTCGTTCATGACCTCGTCGTACTTGAGGACGTTCTTGCGGATCTCGGCGTTGCGCGTCTCGACGGTGGTCTGGGCCCGCTCGATGGCCTTGGTGACCATCTTGGCCTCGATGGCCTCGTCGTCGGGCAGGGCCTTGTTCATCACGTACGACAGGGCGCCGGTGGCGAACAGGCGCATCAGCTCGTCGTCGAGGCTGAGGTAGAAGCGGCTCTCGCCGGGATCGCCCTGGCGGCCGGAGCGGCCACGGAGCTGGTTGTCGATGCGCCGTGACTCGTGGCGCTCGGAGCCGATGACGTAGAGGCCGCCGACCTTGCAGACCTCGTCGCCCTCGGCGGCGCATTCGACCTTGAACTCCGCGAGGAGGTCGTCGTAGCGGGCGTAGGCCTTGCCGCGGGCCTCGCGGAAGTCCTCGGGCATCTGCTCGATCGGCATCGGGAGAGCGAACGTGTCGACGAAGACATCGGCGTCGTGGCCCTCCTTCAGCACCTCGTGGCGGGCCAGGCCCTCGGGGTTGCCGCCGAGGATGATGTCGACGCCGCGGCCGGCCATGTTGGTGGCGACGGTGACGGAGCGCAGGCGACCGGCCTGGGCGACGATCATCGCCTCCCGCGTGTGCTGCTTGGCGTTGAGCACCTCGTGGGGGATGCCGCGTTGCTGGAGCTGGCGGGACAGGTACTCGCTCTTCTCGACGCTGACCGTGCCGACGAGGACCGGCTGGCCCTTGGTGTGGCGCTCGGCGATGTCGTCGGCGACGGCGTCGAACTTGGCCACCTCGCCCTTGTAGATGAGGTCGGCTTGGTCGGTGCGGTCGACGGGCTGGTTGGTCGGGATCGACACCACGCCGAGGGAGTACGTGTTGGCCAGCTCGGCGGCCTCGGTGGCGGCCGTGCCGGTCATCCCGGCGAGCTTGTCGTACATGCGGAAGTAGTTCTGGAGGGTGATCGTGGCGAGCGTCTGGTTCTCCTCCTTGATCTTCACCCCCTCCTTGGCCTCGACGGCCTGGTGGATGCCCTCGCTCCAGCGGCGCCCCTCCAGGATGCGGCCGGTGAACTCGTCGACGATCTTCACCTCGCCGTTCTGGATGATGTAGTCCTTGTCCCGCCTGTAGAGCTCCTTGGCCTTGAGCGCCACCTGCATCTGGTGGACCAGGTTCTGTTGCACCTCGTCGTAGATGTTGTCGACGGCGAGGGCGGCCTCGACCTTGTCGATGCCGGCCTCCAGCGGGACGACGACGCGCTTGTCCTCCTCGACCTCGTAGTCGACGTCGCGTTGCAGCGAGCGGACGATCGAGGCGAAGCGGTAGTACAGCTTGGCCGCGTCGGCCACCCGGCCGGAGATGATCAGCGGCGTGCGGGCCTCGTCGATGAGGATCGAGTCGACCTCGTCGACGATGGCGTAGTGGTGGCCGCGCTGGGTCTTGTCGACGAGCTTGCCGGCCATGTTGTCGCGCAGGTAGTCGAAGCCGAACTCGTTGTTCGTCCCGTACGTGATGTCGGCCGCGTACTGCTGACGCTTCTCCGCCGGCGACGTCTTGAACCCGGGGATGACGAGGCCGACTTCGAGCCCGAGGAAGCGGTGGATGCGGCCCATCCACTCGGCGTGGAAGCGGGCCAGGTAGTCGTTGACCGTGACCAGGTGGACGCCCTTGCCGCCGAGCCCGTTGAGGTAGGCCGGCAGCGTCGAGACGAGCGTCTTGCCTTCGCCGGTCTTCATCTCGGCGACCCAGCCGAAGTGCAGCGCCGCGCCGCCCATCAGCTGGACGTCGAAGTGGCGCTGGCCGATGACCCGCTGGGCCGCCTCCCGCGTGACGGCGAAAGCCTCGATAGCGATGTCGTCGAGGTCCTCACCGTTCGCCAGCCGTTGGCGGAACTCGCCGGTCTTGGCCTGGAGGGCCTCGTCGGTGAGGCGCTGCATGGCGGGCTCGAGGGAGTTGATCTCCGGCACCATGGCCTGCAGGGCCTTGATCTTCTTGCCCTCACCGGCGCGGAGGATGCGGTCCATGATGCCCATGAGGGGTTCGATGCTACCGGTGGCCGTCGGCGCCAGCCATCGCACGGCCGCGGCTGAAGAGGGTGGGTGCCAGGGCGTTCAGTCGGGGAAGGTGTTGACGCAGTAGGCCTGGGTGGCGGCCGGTTGGCGGCCGGCGCAGGTGTCGCCGTAGTCCAGGTACTCGGTTCCTTGTTCGGCGTCCTCCCACAGGCGGTCGCACGACCGCATGTCGCCCTCGTAGCAGCGTCGCGCCAGCGCATCGAGCTCGTCGTCGTCGCCGAGCCCGTCGGGCGTGCGCGTCGCCGCCGGCAGGTCCGCCGGCGCCACGATCACGGCGGTGGCCGACGTCGTGGCGGCGGACTCGTCGTTGTCGTCACCACCGACGGCGACGAACACGGCCGCGGCGCCGGCGACCAGCACCAGCACCGCGGCGAGGATCAGGCCGATGCGCCGCCGCTTGGGTGACGCGGGCTCGACGGCCACGGACGAGCTTGCCGCCGGCATCGGCCCGGTCGGTGCGGGACCCGGGGACAAACCTGGGGCGGGCTGGGCACTCGG
>JACCUL010000423.1 GCA_013811855.1 Acidimicrobiia bacterium | reverse complement strand
GCGGTCCGTCGACGCCGCCGAACGCGTGCTGCGCGTCGACATCGCCGTGCGCGCTGCGGCGGCCACGCTCGTCGAGGGGCCGGCCCAGATCGCCGTCGTCCGCGCCGGCACCGATGGCTCGATCGAGCTGACGCTCACCGCCGGCGCGTCGCTGCCGGCGCCGTGGCTCGGCGACGGCTCCCGCTGGACGTTGAGCGGATCGATCCCCGTGGAGCTGCTCGCGGACGCGGCCCGCTCGGTCGGCGCCCCGTGTGTCGCGCTGACCCAGCTCGGCGCCGACGACGAAGGCGGTGACGTCCTCGTCGACCTCGAAGCGCTCGGCCTCCTGGCGATCGGCGGTCCGCCGGAGGACGCCGACGCCGTCGTGCGCGGCGTGGCCGCCACGCTGGCCTCGTCGGTGTTCGCCGAGCTCGCCAACCTGATCGGCGTCGGCGTCGATCCGGCCGCGTTCCTCGGTCATCGCCACGCCCACCACGTCGACACCGTCGACGAGGCCGTCGAGCTGGCGACCGCACTCGTCGGGACGACGGCGGCGACCGTCCAGAGCACGTTCGTGCTGCGCGCCCGCCACACGAGCGGCGAGGCGTGGGAACCGGCCGTCGTCCTCACGGGCGCAACGGCGGCGATCGACGTCACCGACGAGCTGGCCCGCACCGCGGCGCGGCGTCGAGGTGGTTTCGCACTCGTCGTGGCCGGGCCGGTCGATGGGGCGCCGTGGTCGCTGCGGTGCGGCCGATCGGCGTGGACCCTGGAACCGCTCGGCCTGGAGATCGTACCCGTCGGGCTGTCGGTGGCCGAGGTGGTGGCGCTCGACGATCTCGTGCGCCACGCCGGCGCGCCGCTGGAACCGGTCGTGGACGGTGATCCGGTCGACGTCCTGACGTGGTCCGACGATGTCGTCGACCGCGGTCAGGATCCGTCGCACGACGGCGACGGACACGACGAGCCGGTCAGCGGAGGCCGTGCGTCCGCGGAGGACGCGGCGTACCGCGACCCGGACTGGTCACTGATGGTGCGTCTGCTCGGACCGGTGGGCGTCGTCGACGGACGGGGGGCGGCGGTACCCTTCGGGCGGTCGAAGACGTTGGAGCTCGTGACCTGGCTGGCGTTGCACCGTGAACACTCGACCCGCCAGGGCGCCCGTACAGCGCTGTGGGAGCTCGACGTGCGCGACGCCACCTTCGCCAACGTCGTGTCGGAGGCCCGTCGGTCGATGGCTCGCCACGTCGCGCCACCCGAGGGCGCGGAGTGGCTCGGCCGGACGCTGACCGAAGTGCTGCCGTTGCACGATGCCGTCGTGACCGACGCCGACCTCGTGCGGGCGCGCGTCGAACACGCCCGGACCCTGCCGCCGGACCTGGCCATCGACACGCTCCGGCCGGCGGTGGAGCTGATCGTCGACGCGCCGTTCGCCGGGACGGGCTACCTCTGGCCGGATCCCGAGGGTCTGACGTCCAACCTGGTGCTCCTGGCCACCGGCGCCGCCACGGACCTCGCCGGCCACTGCTTGTCGATGGGCGACGTCGACGGTGTGTTCTGGGCCACCGGGCAGGGGCTGAAGGTGCTGCCGGGGCACGAGGAGCTGATCGGGTTGCGGATGCGGGCGCACGCCCGGGCCGGTGACCTGTCGGGCGTCCGTCTGGAGTGGCAGTCCTACGAGCGGGTGCTCGACGCCGACCGGTGGGGCGACGGCGAGCCGGCCGAGAAGCTCGTCATCCTCCGCAAGCAGCTGCTGTCGACCTGACCCACAGTCACGACACACCGTGGTCGGCCGGGACGACCTCGCCGGCGACCGGTGGCGGGGGCGGGGTGCCGTCGCCGAACGGTCGGCCGCCCAGATCTTCGCGATGGTGCGGCGTGAGCCAGCCCTGCTGATCGGGTCCCCTCGGCACGATGCCGGTCGGGTTGATGTCGCGATGGACCACGTAGTAGTGGCGCTTGATGTGCGCGAAGTCGATGGTGTCGCCGAACCCGGGCGTCTGGAAGAGGTCCCGGGCGTAGGCCCACAGCACCGGGAGCTCGCTCAGCTTCTGGCGGTTGCACTTGAAGTGGCCCTGGTAGACGGCGTCGAACCGGGCCAACGTCGTGAACAACCGCACGTCGGCCTCCGTGATCGTGTCGCCGACGAGGTAGCGCTGCGACCGCAGCCGATCGCTCAACCAGTCGAGGCGGCTGAACAGGCGTTGGAAGGCGGCGTTGTAGGCGTCTTGGGACCCGGCGAACCCGCAGCGGTACACGCCGTTGTTGACATCTCGGAAGACGACCTCGACGACCTCGTCGATCTCGGACCGGCGGGCCTCCGGGTAGAGGTCCGGAGCGCCGACCCGATGGTGGGCCGTCCACTCCGTCGAGAGGTCGAGCGTGATCTGGGCGAAGTCGTTCGTGACGAGCTCACCGGTCGGGATGTCGACCATCGCCGGCACGGTGATGCCACCCGCGTACTCGGGGAAACGGGCCGCGAACGCCTCCCGGAGACGCTCGTAGCCGAGCACGGGATCGCGGCCGCCGGGGTCGAGGTCGAACGTCCAAGATCGCTTGTCGTGGGTCGGCCCGCACATGCCCATCGACAGCACCGGCTCCAACCCGAGCAGGCGGCGGACGATGATCGCCCGGTTCGCCCACGGGCAGGCGCGGGCGACGACGAGGTGATACCGGTCGGCCTCGACGGGCCACCCGTCCCGACCGTCGACCGTGATCCGATCCCGCACGTAGTCGGTGTCCCGCCGGAACTCGCCGGCCTCGACGTAGTGCCCGCCGTTCGCGTCACCCAACGGGCGCTCCTCTCGTCCTGATCACCGTGCCCGCGGTTCGTGTTCCCATCGCCGCCGCCACCCACGCCTCGTCGCGACTCACACCACCTTGAGGGCCTCCCGGGCGGCGACGGCCACGGGGTCCCACACGCCCGAGAACGGTGGGGCGTAGGCCAGGTCGACGTCGACCACGTCGGCCACGGTCATGCCGGCGGTGATCGCCGTCGCCACCACGTCGACGCGCTTCGCGGCGCCCGGCCCGCCGACGATCTGGACCCCGAGCAGGCGGCCCGTCCCGCGCTCGGCGCAGAGGCGCACGGTCATCGGTGCGGCGTCGGGCATGTAGCCGGCGCTCGTCGTGGCGTCGATCGTCACCGAAACGGCATCGAGCCCGGCCTCGGCGGCCTCCGGCCCGCTGGCGCCGGTCAGCGCGACCTCCAAGGCGCACAGCTTGGTGATCGCGGTGCCGAGCACGGGAGCCGATCGCGCCTCGCCGCCGGCGATGTTGATCCCCGCCACCCGTCCGTGCTTGTTGGCGTACGTCCCGAGCGGGATGTGGACGCGCCGGCCGGTCACGCCGTGGAGAGCGTCGGCACAATCGCCGGCCGACCACACGTGCTCGGCACTGGTCGCCTGATGGACGTCGACGCGCACGGCGTCGTTCGTGCTCAACTCCAGTCCGGCGTCCCGGGCGAGGTCCGACCGCGGCCGCGTGCCGATGCCGAGGACGACGAGGTCGGCCGCGATCGGTCCGTCGGACGTCATCACGGCGCCAGGTTCGAAGGCGTCGACCGTCGTCGAGGTGCGCACGTCGATCCCGTGGTCCCGCATGGCGGCGGTGACCCGAGCGCCCAGGTCGACGTCGAGCAAACCCAGCAACTGCTCCTTGCGTTCGACCACGGTGGCGGTGCAGCCCCGCTCGATGTACGCCTCGGCCATCTCCAACCCGATGTACCCGCCGCCGACGACGACGATCCGACGGCACCCCTCCTCGCTCAGCGCCAGCAGGGTCTGGGCGTGCTCCAGCGATTGCACACCGTGGATGAACGGCAGGTCGATGCCGGGCAGGTCGGGGCGGATCGGCGCCCCGCCGGTGGCGATCATCAGGTGGTCGTAGTCGAGCCGCTGCGTGTCGCCGGTGTGGTGGTCGAGCACCTCGACCGTGCCGCCGACCGGATCGAAGCCGAGTGCTTCGTGGTGCAGGCGAACGTCGATGCCGCGGGCGCGGTGCTCCTCGGGGGAGCGGGCGACGAGCGCCTCGACCCCGCCGCTCACCGTCCCGCCGACCACGTACGGGATGCCGCACGCCGAGTAGCTGGTGAACCGCCCGGCCTCGAACACGACGACCTCGGCGTCGGGGCGACCGGCCCGGATCCTGGTCGCCGCGCTCATCCCGGCGGCGTCGCCGCCGATGATGACGACCCTCACGGGGTCATCAGCTGTACTGGTCGAGGATCGTGGACTCGGTGACCCGCTCCAGCGTGTCCTTGATCGACGCCGCCGTCGGCTCGTCGACCCCTTCCACGCCCATCAGGTCGGCCAACGACGCCCGCTGCAGGCGGGCCAGGCCGCCGAAGTGATCGGCGACCGCCGTCGCCGCCCCGGCCGGGAGCCGGTGGACCCGGTGCAGCAGCCGCAACCCCTTCGGAGAGACCTCCTGGTCGAGGTCGGCGCTGTCGCCCTCCCGGTGCAACGTTGCCGCAGCCTTGCGCAGGTCGAGCACGTCGTCGTCGTGGAGCCGCGACATCTCGGCCAGCGTTTCCGCCGCCGTGCGGCCGGCGGGCAGGTAGTCGGCGACGACGAGGTCGAGCTCGTCGTCGATGTCGCCATAGATCTCGTCCAGCTGCAGGCGCAGCAGTCGGGCGTCCATGCCGAGCTCGATGATCATCGTCTCGATCTCGTCGGCGATGCGGTGCACCATCTCGCCCCGTTGGACCACGGCGACGACGTCCCGCAACGTGACGATGTCCTCCAGCTCGACGCCGGTGAGGTTGGCGATGGCGTCGTCGAGGCGGTCCTTGTACCGCTCCAGCGTCTGCAGGGCCTGGTTGGCCCGGTCGAGGAGCCGGCCGATGTCCTGCAGCTGGTGTTTGGACCCGCCGGCGTACACGTTGATGACGCCCATCTCCTCGCTGGCCGACACCACCGCCACCTTCAGCGAGCGGGCGACGCGCTCGGCCGTGCGGTGGCGCGTCCCGGTCTCGCTCGTGGGCACCGTCGGGTCGGGCACGAGGTGGACGTTGGCCCTGGCGATGCGCCCGCCGTCGGTCGAGATGATGATCGCGCCGTCCATCTTCGCCAGCTCCGACAATCGCTGCGGGCTGTACGGCGCGTCGACGAGGAAGCCGCCCGAGCAGATGGCCAGCACGTCCGGGCTGTCGTCGAGCACGAGGAGCGCGCCGGCTTTGGCCCGCACGACCCGGTCGATGCCGTCGCGCAGCGGCGTGCCGGGCGCCACGTGTCCGAGCGCGTTGCGCAACTCGTCATTGGCACCGCGATGACGGCTGGGCATGGCGGGAGTGTAGTTGGGGTCCTTCCAGGGCTCTGCCGCTACGCCGAAGCGCCGGCGTAATGGCGGACACCGACGCGCCAGAACGCCCGGCTGGACACGACCAGCGCGCTCGCCGTGACGGCGCAGACGACGACCGTGCCGGCGTCCAGGCGGGACGTGATGGCCTGCGACGGCGCGGTGATGGCGAACCCGAGCGGGATGACGAACGTCAGACCGGCCCGCAACCACCCGGGGTAGATCGTGATCGGGTACTGGCCGGCCCGGTACACGCCGTCGAACAGCTCCTGCACGTTCTCCATGCGCACGAGCCAGAAGGCGCCGGTCGAGATGATCAGCCAGCAGCAGTAGATCATCACGGACCCGGCCAGCAGCAGGGCGGCGAAGGCCAGCGCGTCGCCGAGCCCGACCGACTCGTCGAGCTGCACGACGGCGACGGTCAGCACGCCAGCGCCGATGAGGATGTCGAGCGTCTGCCAGATGCGCATCTCCCTGACGCTGACCAGCACCTGGGCGTCGGCCGGTCGGGTGAGGGCGAAGTCCAGCGTGCCCTCGCGGATGTCGGTCAAAAGCCGTTGCATCGCCGGCTGGATGAAGGCGCGGATCACGCCGCCCATCAGGGTGAACACCCCGACCACGGCGAGCAGCTCGGGCCGGGTCCACCCCTTGATCTCGTCGGTGCGGCTGAAGACGAGCGCCAGCACGACGAGCCCGCTGGTCAGCCACACGGCCGACTGGGCGAGTTGGAGCCAGAAGTTGGCGCGGTACTGGAGCTCGTTGAGCGCGCTGACCCGGAAGTGCAGCCACGCCAGCCGCGTGCGCGAGATGTTCTTCATCCGCGACCTCCGGGGGCTGCGCCCCCGAACCCCATCGCCGACATGCGCAGGCGGTTCACGGCTGGCGCTCGCGCTGTCGGGTGTCTGAGCTCGCTCCGCTCGCTCATCCACCGACCGCTCCGTACCGGCGCACGCCGCGCCGCCACACGATGCGCACGACGAACGCGGCGACGGCGGTCCATGCGGCCTGCATGACGAGGCCGACGAGCAGCTCGCCGTTCGAGATCGGCCCGACGAGGGCGGTGATCGGGAAGCCGAACGTCCACCGGAACGGGAAGGCCCACGCCAGTCCTTGGGCCCAGCCGGGCAGCAGGTCCATCGGTACGAGACGCCCGGACAGCAGCAGCTCGGCGACGAAGTACGTCTCGTACAGCGCGGCGACGCGCGTCGTCCAGAACGTCACCATCCCGAGCACCCACAGCACGAGCGAGCGGATGAGGTAGGCGCCCCAGATGGCCACCGCGAACACGGCCACTTGGAGCACGGAGGTCTGCAGCTCGGGGCGGAACAGCAGCGTGAGGACGGCGGCGATGGGCAGCCACAGCACGATGACCACGAACTTCCAGCCCATGAACGACGCCAGGTCGTAGTGGATCGGGTGGGCCGGCCGCAGCATCCAGCCCGACAGCTCACCGGTGCGGATCCGGTCCTCCCAGCCGAACGGGGTGAACACGATGTTCATGTTCCGGACCAGCGTCCACGTGATGTAGTAGGCGGCGAAGTTGCCGGCTGTGTAGCCGTCGACGGACCCGCCCTGCTGGCGGGCGATGGTCGACCACACGACGAGGTAGACGATCGGCTCGGCGACCATGCCGACCATGTAGAAATAGTTGGCGGCGCGGTACTGGAACTGCGACAGCACCTGGGTGCGGGCCAGCGTGCGGTACGTCGCCAGCAGCGACCGCCAGCGCGACTCGACGGGCCACGCCTCGGCGGTGCTGCTCATCGGCGCACGACCGACGTCGGCGACGGGTTCACCGCGGTCGAACCAGCGGGACGCCGGTGGGCTCGTCGCCGCAGAGCGGGCGACGAAGAAGCACCGCAACGCTGATTCGCTCGCTCGAAGACTCGCTCGCTCATCTCGCCATCTCGTCCGCCGTGCTGGCGAAGACTTGTTCGATGACCTCGTCGATGGGTGGGTCCTCGATGGTCATGTCGACGACGTCGACGTCGGCCAGGATCCGCGCCGCGATGC
>JACCUL010000407.1 GCA_013811855.1 Acidimicrobiia bacterium | reverse complement strand
CGTTCCATGAGCGTCGGCCGGCTGGCCACGTACGCATCCGGTCGACCGCACATCGTTCCGGTCAACTTCGTCGTCGATGGCCGCACCATCGTGTTCCGCACCGCCGAAGGCGCCAAGCTGTCGGCGGCCCGAGACGCCCAGGTCGCGTTCGAGATCGACGACTATGACGCGGCGTCCGGATACGCGTCGAGTGTGGTGGTGACCGGTCGAGCGACGGAGATCGCCGCCGCTGATGAGTTCGACGGTGCGCTCGGCCTGCCGCTCTTTCCATGGCACTGCTCGCCGAAGGGGCACTTCGTTCGCATCACCCCCGACGGCGTCACGGGACGGCGGTTCTTCGCGCCGTACGCAGGACCGGACGGTTTCCACTCGCACCGAGGACGGGTTGCAGGGCGGTGATGGTGTAGCGGAAGAACTCGCCGTCGAGCCAGCGACCCGTGCCGTAGTGCCAGCCGATCCGGCCGGCGCTCGGGATGCAGTAGCCACCGAACGTCCGGCACGCGGTCACCTCGCCGCCGAAGCGGTGCCACCCCCAGGTGCCGGTGCGGTCGGGGTCGCCCCAGCGATCGAACGCGGTCGACACGATGTTCCCCCTGTCGTCGATCTGATGACGGACTTCGATGGGAACGCCGTTCAGCTGGTGACGCGACGTGATGTGGTCATGGTCAGCGGCGGTCCACGTGACGCCGCCGCTCGGGAGGAGGGAGGTCGGGACCCATTGCGCTTCGCCGCCGGCCCGTCCTGCGGCACTGCGGGACACGTCGGAGCCTCCGGCGTGCATCAGTGGGACGATGCCGCCGAGCTTCCAGCTCATGGTTCCGCGTTCGTCGACGTAGCGGTCGGAGCCGGTGATGACGCCGGCGACGCGGGCGCGCCACACGACCCGCGGTGCGTTGAGCAGCTCGGTGGCCCGGAACGGCATCCATCTCCCGAGCTTGATGTGCCCGCGCATCTCCACGCGGACCGTCGACGCGATGGGTGTCCCGGCGGCGATGGCATGGGCGAGGTGTCGCCGGACCGGTTCGGCCTGGTCAGCCAGCGATGACGGGTCGAAGACGCCGGCCACCGTCTGGATCAGCGAGGGGAACTCCTCATCGCAATGCTTGTTCGCTCGCTCGAAGACGCGCTCGCTCACAAGTAGGCCTCGTCGCCGTGGGAGGCTGGTGCGACGGCGCCTCGCAGCAGTCGTCGAGAGACGCGATCGGCGGTGATCCGGATGACGTAGGGGTCGTCGCCGGGGATGATCAGCCGGCCGACGTGGTGCACCCCGAGCAGCGCGATGCACGTCGAGCGGTCGAGTTGGAACAGCTCGGCCGGTCGGCCGCCGTCGCTCATCCGGTCACTCCAACGGGGCCCGTCGGGGTGCGGGCCGGTCGCCACCCCAGGCGTCGTGGTCGACGACGTGGAACTGCCGTCCGGTGACCTCGACCGGTTCGATGCGGACGAACCGGTGCTTGGGTCCGGCGTGCCACGGGAACAGCGGCAGGTCCATGGCGTCGAAGTACTGCTCCATCTGCTCGATCTCGACCGCGTCCCCCTTGATGACCACGCTCCACGCGTCGCCGGCGTCGGGGTCGTAGCCGTCGACCTCGAAGGCCACGCCTTGGCCGAGCACGGCTGCGGCCAGCTTGGTTCCCTCGGCGGTCCGGAACACGACGGTGCCTCGATCGACGATGTAGTTGATGGGGAAGATGTCCGGGCGGTTGGTGATGGAGACCGCGAGCCGACCGACCTCGGCCGTGCGCAGCAGGGCGAGACAGCTGTGGGTGTCGAGCGTGGTCACGGCGTCCTCGCTGGTCGTCACACCATCACCATGGACCGCACTGGGGTGGACCGACCAGGGTCGAAGGTCCCCATCTGGCTCTCACGAAGCAGGAACCCCAGGGAACCAGCCGGCCAGGATGCCGGCGGGGTCAGCGACGCGACGGCCCTCGATGAACGCTGGTTCGACCACAAACCACCGGTCGCGCGTGCCCGGCGCCCACGGAACGACGTCGAGACGCCGGAGCCGCTGGGCCAACTGATCCGCTTGGCCGGTGATCTCTCGCGCCCGTCCGACGACCAGGACGCACCAGCCGGTTCGAGCCGACGCGTCGTATCCGTCGACCTCGACGGCGACGCGCTGCCCGGAGATGCCGGCCAACAGGCTGTGGTCGCCGGTGCGGAACACCACCCGGCCGGCGTCGTCGCAGGCACAGTTGACAGGGAGTGCGTACGGCTGGTCAGCGGTGACGAAGGCGATCCGGGCGATCGGACTGGACCTCAGCCGGCGCAGGCAGTCGACGGCGTCGAGATGACCGTGCCCAGCAGTCACGACGAGTCCGCGCTCCTCGCCTCAGGCCGCAGGTCGAACACGAGCCGGGCCGGCACCCGTCCAGCCAGCACGTCGTCGACGGCGTCGTTGATGTCCTCGAGGGGCCGGGGATCGAAGACCACTCGCCTTCGTCCGGCGCGATGGAGCTCGAACACCTCGGACAGGTCTTGGCGGGTTCCCACGATCGATCCGAGGATCGAGATGCCCTTGAGGACGGTCTGGAACACGGGAAGCTGGAACTCGTTGTGGGCGGGCAGACCGACGAGCACGAGGCGGCCGTGGCGGCGCAGCGAGTCGAACGCCTGTCGGAGCGGCTCGGCGTCGGCGGCCGTGACGATGGCGACATCCGCACCGCCCAGCTGCTGCAGCGCTTCGGCGGGGCTCTGGGTGGCGGCGTTGACGGTGGCGTCCGCCCCGAGCTCCTCCGCCAAGGCCAGCTTGTCGTCGGAGATGTCGACCGCGACCACCGTGGCGCCGGCGATCTTGGCGTACTGCACAGCGAGGTGGCCGAGGCCGCCGACACCGAACACGGCCACGAGATCCGACGGCCGGGCCCCGGACACCTTGACCGCCTTGTACGTGGTGACCCCAGCGCACGTCAACGGAGCGGCCTCGAGGGGATCGATGCCGTCGGGGACGGCCACGACGAAGCGGGCCGACGCAACGACATGGTCGGCGTGGCACCCATCGACGCTGTAGCCGGTGTTCTGCTGCTGCTCGCACAACGTCTCCCAACCCGACACACAGTGCTCGCACATGCCGCAGGCCATGTGGAGCCACGCGATGGCGACTCGTTCGGCGATGCGTCCTGCCGGCACGCCGGCACCCACGGCGACGATCATCCCGACGCCTTCGGGCCCGGGCACGAACGGCGGTGTGGGCTTGACCGGCCAGTCCCCGCGGGCGGCGTGGATGTCGGTGTGACACAGCCCTGAGGCCTCGATGCGCACGACGACC
>JACCUL010000401.1 GCA_013811855.1 Acidimicrobiia bacterium | reverse complement strand
GCCGCCACCCCGCGCGCGGCGCCGCCGTCGCCGAGGAGTTGCAGGCCGCGGGCACCGCCGCCCTGTTCGTGCGAGCCGATCTCGGTGAGGCCGACGCAGGGGAGTACGTCATGGCCACAGCCGATCGACGCTTCGGCGTCGTCCACGGCCTCGTCAACGCCGCGGCCGAGACCGACCGCGCCGGCATCTGGGACACGACGACGGACGTGTTCGATCGGCTGGTGGCCGTCAACGTGCGCGCTCCCCTCTTGCTCATCCAGGCCGCGGCGACGATCATGCGGCGCGAGGGCGTCGACGGCTCGATCGTCAACGTCGGCAGCGTCACCGGCTACGGCGGCGACGTGTTCCTGCTGCCATACGCCGTGTCCAAGGGGGCGCTCCACGCCCTCACCCGCAACACCGCGTTCGCGCTGATGCGCGACCGGATCCGCGTCAATCTGCTCAACCTCGGCTGGATGGACACACCGGCCGAGGACGTCATCCAGCGCAGGTACCACGGGGCCGGGGACGGCTGGTTGGAGCGCGCCGCCGAGCGGCAGCCGTTCGGCCGGCTCATCGACCCCGTCGAGGTCGGGCGGATGATCTGCTTCCTGCTGTCGGAGGAGTCCGGGTTGATGACCGGTGCCGTCGTCGACTTCGACCAGTCCGTGCTCGGCGCCGGCGCGTCGTCGAAGCCGACGGAAGCGGACGTCTGGCCCGAGACACGCAAGTCACCCGACGGAGAGACATGACCGAGTTCTTCACCGACGTCACCGAGCGGATCCCGTTCGAGGGACCCGACAGCGACAACCCGCTGGCGTTCCACTGGTACGACGCCGACCGCGTCGTCGCCGGCCGGCGGATGGAGGACCACCTCCGGTTCGCCGTCTGCTACTGGCACTCCTTCAACTGGGACGGCTTCGACATCTTCGGTGCCGGCACCCTCGACCGGCCCTGGCACCCGACGTTCGCCCCGACGGCCGATCCGCTCGACGCGGCGAAGGCGAAGATGAACGCCGCCTTCGAGTTCTTCGCCAAGCTCGGCGCTCCGTTCTACTGCTTTCACGATCGCGACATCGCGCCCGACGGCGGCTCGTTCAAAGAGTCAGCGGCGCGGCTCGACGAGATGGTCGACCTCGCCGCCGAGCACCAGCAGCGCACCGGCGTGCAGCTGTTGTGGGGGACCGCCAACCTGTTCTCGCACCCTCGGTACCAGGCCGGCGCGGCCACCAACCCCGACCCCGAAGTCTTCGCCTACGCCGCCGCCCAGGTCGCCCATTGCCTGGACGCCACCCACCGCCTCGGCGGCCACAACTACGTGTTGTGGGGCGGACGAGAGGGCTACGAGACCCTGCTCAACACCGACCTGCGCCGCGAGCTCGACCAGCTCGCCCGCTTCCTGTCGATGGTGGTCGAGCACAAGCAGCGCATCGGGTTCGCCGGCGCGATCCTCATCGAGCCCAAGCCGTTCGAGCCGACCAAGCACCAGTACGACTACGACGTCGCCGCCGTGTACGCCTTCTTGCAGCGCTACGACCTCGTCGACGAGATCAAGGTCAACATCGAGGTCAACCACGCCACCCTGTCCGGCCACGACTTCGCCCACGAGATCGCCGCCGCGGTCGACGCCGGCATCTTCGGTTCGGTCGACGCCAACGCCGGCGACGACCGGCTGGGCTGGGACCTCGACCGCTTTCCGATGTCCGTCGAACAGATGAGCCTCGGCATGCTCGAGATCGTCGGTGCCGGGGGCTTCACGACGGGCGGGCTGAACTTCGACTCCAAGCTGCGCCGCCAGTCGATCGATCGCAACGACTTGTTCCACGGTCACATCGGGGGAATGGACACGATGGCCCGGGCGCTGCTGGTCGCCGCGGCGATCCTCGAAGGCGGGGAGCTGGCGGCCAACCGCGCCGCCCGCTACACCGGATGGGACGGCGAGCTGGGACGGTCGATCCTCGACGGCACCATCGACCTCGCGGCCCTGCACGACCGGACGGTCGATCGCGGTGAGCCGGTGCGCGTCTCGGGTGGCCAGGAGCGCCTCGAGAACATCGTCGCCCGCTACGTCGCTCGGGTCCGCTGACGTCCGGTGTCCACGGCGGCCGCCCTGCGCGCGTACGGCGAGGCAGGCGCGTCCTGGCTAGCGTGCTTGACCCGGTCGTGGTATCTCGGCCGCGGGCCGAGGATCTGGAACAAGGGTGGATACTCGCATGGCCTTCGTGAAGCGGCATCTCGGGCTCTCGCTCGCCATCGCCGGCGCCGTGACGGTCTCGGCGGTCGTCTCCGTGACGCCCGGCCCGGACGGCGGATCGGCGGGCGCCGCAGGGCCGCCGTGCGGACCGCTCGGCGAGCTCGTCGAGTACGACCTCAACGACCGCTGCGACTTCGGCACCGGTGGGGACCCGCTGGACGTCGACGACGGTGCCGTCGTCGGGGCGCTGCGCAAGGCGTCGGTGTTCGCCACCACCGTCAGGTGCCGTGGCCGTGGGCGCGTCGCCGTCGTCGCCGCGCCGGACCAGTTGCTGATCGCCGGCTCGAACCCGGACCGGGTGACGGCGGGACTGGTCCTCGTCCGGCAACGCCTGGACTCGGCCGTCGGTCGGGTGCTCCCCGTCAACGCGCTCGCGACCAGGGTGCTACTGCGGTCCGGCACCCTCACCCGGGCCTTCATGCGCGACGTCGTCCCGACCCTTCAGGGGCGCGGCTTCAGCGTCGACCTCAACTACCTCGAGCCGGCGCAGCCGAACAACCTCTTCCGGCCCGACGACAACCCGGTCGAGACCGTCGCCGCAGCCCCCGGGGAGGGCGGACAGGTCAGTGTGCTCGTCCTCGACTCGCCGGCCCAGGCGGACCTCTACCCGAAGGAACCCGATGTCGTGCTCGGCCCGTACGGGCCGGCGGCGACCTATGACGTCGACGGCAACGGGCTCGTCGACGAGGACCACGGGCACGGCGTGTTCGTAGCCTCGCTCGTGAAGCGGCTGGCACCCGAGGCGTCGGTCGCCCTCACCGGTGTGAACGGCCGGCGGATCCGCGGGTTGGCGCGCTGGTCGCCGATGCTGTTCTCCGATGCCGACCTGATCGGCGTCATGGGGGACGCCTTCGGCCTCAGCCCGGGCGGGACCGCCGTGCGTCGCGGGTTCCACGTGGTCAACATGTCGCTCGGTGGCGCCGGCTGTGTGGGCATCGCCGCCCGCCTGCCGCTCGGTCGGTTCATGCGGGACCTGTCCGAGATCGCAACGACGACGGTCGACATCACCCCCCGTTACGTGGCCGCGGCCGGCAACTCCGGCGGCGCCGTTCACCACTACCCGGCCGCGTGGCGCTCCAAGGCCACGATCGAAAATGCCGCCGACCTCGTCGACCAAGCGCTGGGAGGCGGGGCACCGACGCCGGAAGGCAACGAGATCCGCCAGATCCAGGCGGTCCTCCAGGTGCGCATCATTGCCGTCGGGTCGTGGACGAGAGGCGTGCGCGACGACTTCTCCAACTGCGGCAACTGGGTCAATGCCATCGCCGATGGTGCCGACGCAGTCAGCCGCTATCCGAGCGCATCGTCGTGGGCGAGTTGGAGTGGCACCAGCTTCGCCACCGCTCGCGTCAGCGCGGTCGTCGCCGGGGGCGCCAACCCCGGAGACGTCGCCACCGGCGCCGCCATCGGCGCCTGCTGACCGCGCTCGCGACGTGAGCGCTCCGGTCGACGACCTGCTGGAGCGGGCGTTCACCGATCCCGCCGGCGTTCTCGAGGAAGCGACCGAACGACTGCCCGCGGCGACCGACGGCGAGCGCGGCCATCTGTTGCGGGCCATGGGCAACGCCTGTCGCGAGCTGCGACGCGTGGACGAGTCGGTCGAGCACCTCCGGGAGGCCGTCGCCGTGGCCACGAGGCTCGGCGACGCCGAGCTGGAGGGCGTGTGCTCGATGTCGCTGGCCGCGTCGCTCTCGTACTCGGGTGACTTCGACGCGTCGATGCGGGTCGGCCGGCGCGCCGTCGAGCTGGTCGACGGCGACGATCGGATCGCCGCGATGAGCCAGCTCGCCGGCGTCCTCCAGCGCGTCGGGCGCAACGACGAGGCGCGGCGGCTCTTCACCGAGGCGCTCGTCCTCGCCGAGCACTCAGCGGACCGCACGCTCGTCGTCAACCTGTGGGCGAACCGCGGCGTGCTGCGCGGGTGGGCCGGGGAGATCGACGCCGCCGAGGAGGACACGGCGCGGGCGCTGGCCGTGATCGAGCAGCAGGGGTGGACGAAGTGGGCCGCCGATCTGCGTCACAACCTGGCGTGGTTGGCCGGGCGCCGAGGTGACCTCGTCGAGGCGTTCCGCCGTTTCGACGCCGCCGAGCGGACCTACGAGTCACTGGGGCTGACGGGCGCGTCCGTGTTCCCCGACCGGTGCGAGACGTTGCTCGCCGCCGGCCTGACCAACGAGGCGCTCGCCCTGGCCGAGCGCGCCGCGGCCGGCCTGCGCGCCCAGGGCGCCGACGTCGAC